>JABACB010000069.1 GCA_014237925.1 Alphaproteobacteria bacterium | reverse complement strand
GGCGGCGACGACACGCTGTTCGGTGGCAGGCATGTGGATACGCTGCTAGGCGGCGCGGGCAACGACAAGCTCTACGGCGACGGCTACGGCGACATCCTCATCGGCGGTGCGGGCAACGACGAACTCTACGGCGGCGGCGGCGGCGATACGCTGGTAGGCGGCGCGGACGGCGACCAATTCGACGGTGGCAGAGGCATCGATACGATCACCTACGCAAACTCCGCTAACGGGATTAATGCCAACCTCCTCAACGGCAGATTCTCAGGGGGAGATGCTGAGGGCGACACCATCGTTGCGGGTAGCATCGAGAACATCATCGGATCGAGCAAGGCAGACAACCTGACAGGCGATGCGGGAGACAACAAACTCACCGGCGGTGCGGGCAACGACAGGCTCTACGGATATGCAGGCGACGATGTTTTGGAAGGCGGCGTGGGAGCAGACACCTATCAGTTCGAAGGCAACTATGGCGCAGACACCATCCAAGGTGATACCGACGGAGGCTTGTTGCAGTTCAAAAACGAAGCGGGTATCGACGATTTCACCTTTTCGTATGACAACGCGGGCGATCTTGTCATCACGACAAGGAGAGGCTCCGTTACGATCAAGAATTTTGCCGATGGTCGCTACACCCTGCAATACGGATATGAAAACACGGTAGCGGGCAAGCTGACGCTCGGCACGAATGGCAACGACAAGGATGATGCGGCACTCATCGGCACTGGAGACGCAGACTTGCTCTTCGGCTTCGACGGCGGCGATTATCTCCAAGGCAACGGCGGCGACGACACGCTGTTCGGTGGCAGGCAGGTGGATACTCTGCTAGGCGGCGCGGGCAACGACAAGCTCTACGGCGACGGCTACGGCGACAAACTCATCGGCGGTGCGGGCAACGACGAACTCTACGGCGGCGGCGGCGGCGATCTCCTTGATGGCGGCGCGGACAACGACGGATTCGACGGCGGCAGAGGCATCGATACGATCACCTATGCAAGTTCCTCTGGCGGAGTCGATGTCAACCTCGAAACAAACGCCTTTTCAGGAGGAGACGCTGCTGGCGACAGTCTCTTGGTTCTCGGTAGCGTCGAGAACATCATCGGATCGGGCGAGGTAGACAGGCTGACAGGCGATGCGGGAGACAACAAACTCAGCGGCGGTGCGGGCAGCGACAGGCTCTACGGCGGCGAGGGCAATGATATTCTGGAAGGCGGAGCAGGGACAGGCGATGCGTATATCTTCGCAGGCTCCTATGGCGCAGACACCATCCAAGGTGATGACGACGGCGGCGTACTGAGATTCATCAACGCGGCAGGTATCGCAGACTTCGTCTTCTCGCGTGATGCCAATGGCGATCTGCTCATCACTCAAGGCGGCAACTCGGTGAGGATCGTGGCTGATGCCTACGCCGATGGTCGCTACATCCTACAACACGGCTCTGGAAACACGCTGCTGGGCAGGCTTTCGGTGGCGGAGGCGGAAGGCTCGGAGATTGTCGCGATTCTCGGCGATACGAAAGACATTATGGTCGGATCGGATGGAGAAGACACCCTGCGGGGAGCTGGAGGAGAAGACAATATCTTCGGTGGCAGGCGGAACGACAGGCTCGAAGGCGGTGCAGGCGCAGACACAATCTACGGCGGCGGAGGCTGGGACACGATGCTGGGCGGTGGAGAGGACGATATCCTCTACGGCGGAAACGGCGAAGATAGGATCCAAGGCGGCGCGGGCGACGACATGCTCTACGGCGAGTTGCACAACGACATTTTGGAAGGCGGAGCGGGCGAAGACTCCTATTTCTTCGAAGCCGGACACGGCGCAGACATCATCCAAGGCGAAGAGGGAACAGGCAACAAACTCTACCTTCGCGGTGTGGACAATCCTGCAACGCTCACCTTCGCGCGCGCAGCAAACGGCGATGTGACCATAGGCGTGCTCGAAAGCAGCGATTCCGTGACGATCCGATCCGGTGCCTACGAGAACGGTCGCTACAGCATATACTACGGCGCGTCCGATACGCTGTTTGGCAAATTGTCTATCGGCACGAACAGCGACGACAAGGATGGCACGGCACTCGTCGGCGCCGATGGCGAGGCACTCACAGGCGTCGGGGGTGAAGACTTGCTCATCGGCTTGGACGGCGACGACACGCTCCAAGGCGGCGGCGGCGACGACACGCTGTTCGGTGGCAGGCATGTGGATACGCTGCAAGGCGGCGCAGGCAACGACATTCTCCACGGCGGCGGCTACAGCGACACGCTCTACGGCGGCGCGGGCAACGACGAGCTCTACGGCGGCGGCGGCGACGATACGCTGGAAGGCGGCGCGGGCAACGACCAATTCGACGGCGACAGAGGCATCGATACGATCAGCTACGCAAGCTCCACTGACGGAGTTAATGTCAACCTCGCAAGAAACACCTTTTCAGAAGGAGACGCTGCTGGCGACAGTCTCTTGGTTCTCGGCAGCGTCGACAACCCCATCCGATCAGACCA
>JABACB010000068.1 GCA_014237925.1 Alphaproteobacteria bacterium | reverse complement strand
TCCCCAAAACAAGTACCCCCCCAGAAACCTACAACATCAGGAGATAAAGCCATGTCGGCCAAAGATGTGAAGTTCTCGCTCGACGCTCGAAGCGAAATCCTCAAAGGCGTCGATATCCTCGCCAACGCTGTCAAGGTGACACTGGGTCCGAAAGGACGCAATGTCGTCATCGAAAAATCCTTCGGGGCACCCAGAATCACCAAAGACGGGGTGACCGTCGCCAAAGAAATCGAACTGCACGGCAAATTCGAAAATATGGGTGCACAACTCGTGCGCGAAGTCGCCTCGAAAACAAACGACGTTGCAGGCGACGGCACCACCACCGCCACCGTGCTCGCTCAAGCCATCGTGCGCGAAGGCGTCAAAGCGGTGACCGCAGGCATGAACCCCATGGACCTCAGACGCGGAATCGACCTCGCCGTCGACGCCGTCGTCAAAGACATCGAAGGCGGTTCGAAAAAAATCACCACCAACGAAGAAGTGACCCAAGTCGGCACCATCTCCGCCAACGGCGACGCCGCCATCGGCAAAAAGATCGCCGATGCCATGGAAAAAGTCGGCAACGAAGGCGTCATCACCGTCGAAGAAGCCAAAGGGCTGGAAACCGAAGTCGATATCGTCGAAGGCATGCAGTTCGACAGAGGATACCTCTCCCCTTACTTCGTCACCAACTCCGAGAAGATGATCGTCGAGATGGAAAATCCTCTCATCCTGCTCTACGAGAAAAAACTCTCCTCCTTGCAGCCCCTGCTGCCAGTGCTGGAAAAAGTCGTGCAGTCGTCGCGCGCGCTCCTCATCATCGCAGAAGATGTCGAAGGCGAAGCGCTCGCGACCCTCGTCGTCAACAAGCTGCGCGGAGGACTCAAGGTCGCCGCCGTCAAAGCACCGGGCTTCGGCGACAGAAGAAAAGCCATGCTCGAAGATATCGCCATTCTCACGGGTGGACAGCTCATCTCCGAAGACTTGGGAATCAAGCTCGAAAGCATCGAGGTCTCCATGCTCGGATCCGCCAAACGAATCCGAATCGACAAGGAAGACACCACCGTCATCGACGGCGCAGGGGAAAGCAGCCAAATCGAAGGACGATGCACGCAAATCCGAGCGCAAATCGAAGAAACCAGCTCGGACTACGACCGCGAAAAACTCCAAGAACGCCTCGCCAAACTCGCAGGCGGGGTTGCCGTCATTCGCGTCGGAGGGGCTACCGAGGTCGAGGTGAAAGAGCGCAAAGACCGCGTCGAAGACGCCATGAACGCCACCAAAGCCGCCGTGGAAGAAGGAATCGTCGCAGGGGGTGGCGCGTCCCTGCTACACGCCATTGCAACGCTCGAAGGCATCAAGAGCGAAAACGACGATCAACGCGTCGGTATCGATATCGTCAAACGCGCGCTCACCTCGCCCGCATGGCAGATTGCAGAGAACGCAGGCGAAGAAGGCGCCGTCGTCGTCGGAAAGATGCTCGAGCAAAAAGACCGAAACTGGGGCTTCGACGCACAAAAAGGAATCTACGGAGACCTCGTCAAAGCGGGCATCATCGACCCCACCAAAGTCGTGCGCGCAGCCCTGCAAGACGCAGCCTCCGTCGCAGGACTGGTCATCACCACCGAAGCCGCCGTCGCCGACAGACCGGAGCCCAAAACCTCCTCCCCCATGCCTCCAGGAGGAATGGGCGGAGGAATGGATTTCTAGAAAACTTCTAGACTTCTCACGCCCCAAAAAAACGGGCGGCGGCAGGAAACCCTGTCGCCGCCCGAAGTTTTTTAACAACCCCGCCCCCTTCTCCCTGCGCTAACCCCTTGGCGCTAACTCCTTGGCGCTAACTCCTTGGCGCTAACTCCTTGGGCTTTTGCCCCCGCGCGAGCGTGTCCAACGACAAGCTCAAGACGATCGCGCTTGCATACACACAAAAATGCCAGATCGACCAAATGCTGAGATCGAACAGACCTCCCGTCCAATAAACACTATGCACCATCAAGAGGGACAGATCCTTAAGAGAACCGTCGTTCATCCAGGCGCGCAAACTTTTCAACGCGGCGAGGCACAACAACGTCAAAAAGATCCCAAAGCCCACCGCACCCAGCCCGACAAGAATTTGCAAGAAACGATTGTGAGGATGCGTCAGCACCGTCTCCTCGTTGTGAACCCCGATGCCGAACCAAGGGTGTTGTTGCCAAACGACGATCGTCTCGTGCCATGCGACCTGCCGAGGCGCATCGACAAGCCAAAGTGGCAAGTACAGTTCGTTGCAACGCGCGCAATCCGAAAAACGCATCGGGTAGAGCTGAGGATGGTGGTAGAGATAAGCAAAGAGTAGCAAGCCGAACAAGACCGCCGCCGCGCCGATCAGCAAGCCGGACCGCTTGTCGACATAGCGAAGGACGACGGCGAGGCTCAAGACGACCAACACGACCAACAACATTGCGCCGACAACACGTCTTTCGGTCAGCAGTGCATTGCACAAGAAGAGCAGCAAGATCGTCATGATCGAATAACGCCAAAAAAGACGGCTG
>JABACB010000067.1 GCA_014237925.1 Alphaproteobacteria bacterium | reverse complement strand
CGTCCGTGAAAGTTTCCATTCCGCAGTTCGTATGGTGAATGACGAACCACTCGTTAGTACCTAGCAACTTGTGAGAAATCACGAGTGAGCGAATGGCATCATCGCTCGCTCTGCCGCCTGCGTTGCGTATGACATGCGCATCGCCCTCCGCGAGTCCCGCATACTTCGCAGGATCAAGACGTGCGTCCATGCAAGTCAGAATAGCAAAACCACGACTAGGCGGCATTGACAGCAGGGATTTTTCGCCAAAACTGGCAGCGTAAGCTTCGTTGGCGGATAGGACTTCTTGTTTGATATTGCTCATTCTCTCTCTCCTTGTTGGATTGTTGTCAGCACCCAAGCTCAAGATGCTGTCGGCGACAATTAAAGTCAACCCTTTGCTTCATAAACATAAGATTTTTATCCTTATATTTTTATCTTTGAGTCGCTAAGGCGCGCTTCGCGCCTAGAAGACACTGACACGCCCGCTCGTGGTGCACTTTTGCATGCGAGCCTTTTGTATTGCCTAATTTTCTGCAGCGATCACCGCGAGCGCGACGCTCGCCAGCCGCGCCGCCGCCGCGTCCGCCCTGCTCGTCAGCACCACCGGACACCTCCCCCCCACAACAACGCCCGCCGAACATCCCCCCCCCACCCACACCAACGCCTTGAACAACACATTGCCCGCATCGATGTCGGCAACGATCAAGCCGTCCGCCCTGCCCGCAACCTCGCTGTCCTCGATCCCCTTCACACGCACGGCTTGCTCCGCCAACGCCACATCCAACGACAAGGGCCCCTCGACACAAGCGCGCCCCTTGAAAGTCTCTCGACCCCAGCGAGCCAACGCTCCCGCCGCCACGCTGGAGGGAATCGACTCCGTCTCCTTCTCGACAGCCGACAAGACAGCGATCTTCGGGCAAACGATCCCCACCCCGTGAGCCAGCGAGACGACAGCGCTCAGACCCTCTCGCCTTGTCGCCTCGTCGGGCTTCACATTCACCGCACAATCGGACAAAAACACACCGCCCGCTTTGTTCGCGTCCTCTTCGTCTGCGGCGCTCGGCGGCGTGATGTAAAAGACATGCACCATGCGCTGCCCGCTCACGCGAATCCCCCCCTCCCGTTGCAATAACGCGCGCATGAAGGCATCGGTCTTCATCGATCCTTTCATCACAACCTGCACCTCGCCTGCGTTTGCCATGCTCGCAGCCCGCGCGCTCGCTTCATCGGAAGGACAATGTTGCAAAAAAACTCCCTTTGCACCCTCCAATGCGCTCAGCGGTATCGCGTGCCTTTCGGCGATCTTGCGCGCCGTGTCCGCATCGCCCAAGACGAGGACTTCTGCCAACCCCGCTTCGCCGACGGCGAGCGCGCCTTTCAAGGCTGTTTCGGATTCGCCGCCCGCAAGCGCGATTCGCAGCTTCGTTTTGTCGCCTTTGCCCGCGCTCAACGCGCGTGCGCGCACGAGCAAGCTTGGCGGACAAACGGGCGCGAGAGGGGAGAGAAAACTCACGAGAGAGAGGAGGTGCGGAAAGACGATTCCGCAGTCGTCCCGTTACGCGATCGAGTCGAGTAGAGGGGATCAGTCTACATTCGTGTGCTTGTATTTTTCGAGCAGGCGTTGAGGCTTTTTGAGCGCGTCGCGTCGGAAGGGATCGCCGAGTTCTTGGGTTGCCATGCACTCGATGATGGTGCATTTGTTGCTGCTTGTGGCTTTGGCGAGCGCGTCTCCGATGTCTTCGGGTTTTTCTACGATGATTCCCTCCGCGCCCATGGCTTGTGCGATCTTGGCGAACGAGGGGTTGGTGAGATTGGTGCCGATGTATCGGTCGGCGTAGAAGTCGATTTGGTTTTTTTTCTCCGCCCCCCATTGTCCGTTGTTGAAGACGACGGCGGTCACAGGAATATCTTCGCGCACGCATGTGAGCGTTTCTTGCAGGCTCATCCCCCAAGCGCCGTCGCCGACATAGGCTACGGCGGGACGCGAGGGACAGGCGACCTTCGCGCCGATGGCGGTGGGGAAGGCGTATCCGCAGTTTCCGAAGCTCATGGCGGCGAAGAAGCTCTGGGGCTTTTCGAAGCGCAGGTAGGAGTTGGCGACCGAACAGATGTTGCCGATATCGGTTGTGACCATGGCGTCTTTGGGCATGGCGCGTTCGAGTTCGCGCAGGATTCGTCTCGGCGAGACGGGGGAGCCGTCCTGCTGTCCCCAAGCGTTGAGTTCGTCTTCCCATTCTTTTTTCTGTTTGGCGATCTCTGCGAGGCGTTGGTCTTTGTTGGCTTGCGC
The DNA here is from genome assembly GCA_014237925.1 of Alphaproteobacteria bacterium. Lineage (GTDB taxonomy): Bacteria > Pseudomonadota > Alphaproteobacteria > JABAAW01 > JABAAW01 > JABAAW01. The sequence continues at coordinate 305 of JABACB010000067.1, read as the reverse complement.
CTTGAGCGGAGTGTTCGTGGCTTTGAGGCGGTGGAGGATATCTTGGGTTGCGGTTTTGGCATCGGCGCAGATTCCGAGGTCGGTCTTTTTGACGAGTCCGAGCATGCGCGGATTGCGGTCGACTTGGATGAGTTTTGCGCCCTTCGGCCAATAGTCGATGTCGTGTTGGGGTAGCGTTCCGAAGGGGCCGAGCCTTGTTCCGAGCGCGATGACGAGATCGGCTTGCGCGAGAATTTTCATCGCAGCTTTCGAGCCTTGGTATCCGATGGGACCAGTCCACAAGGGGTGGGAGCAGGGGTAGGAGC
>JABACB010000066.1 GCA_014237925.1 Alphaproteobacteria bacterium | reverse complement strand
GCACCTCTTGCCAGCACCTCTTGCTAGCACCTCTTGCCAGCACCTTTTGTCAGCGCCTCTTGTCAAGACTACCTCGTTTGCAACAGAAAAGCAAGAAAGGTTGACAAAGGCACTCTCAATAAGATATGGTGTAAAAAATCAGAGTTTTTCTATCTATAGCTATGGTGAGAGGGCTATGGTGAGAAGACATCTGCGAAGACATCTGCCAGGAGATAGCTGATGGAGGGCATTTCCCATGAGCGTTCTTAGATTTCGGTACTTTACATTGTTCGCGCTGTGTTGCTTCCTTGCGAGCGCGAGCGTCTTGCTTTCGGCGGTTTTTGCTCGTGCAGCTTTGGCTCAGGATATCGAGCAAGGCGGCACAGGCGCAGGCGCAGAGGGCGACGCCAACGAGGCGGCGAAAGCCTATGATTTGGGTGTCCTGTTCGAGAAGAGCGGCGATCACGAAAGCGCCTTCAGCTGGTTCTCCGTCGCAGCAGAGTTCGGACACACAGAGTCGATCTATCGGATGGCGCGCGCTTATGCCGAAGGACGCGGTGTTGCACGCAACGACAAGTTCGCCGTGCCACTCTTCCAAGAAGTGGTAAAGACAAACCATACCGGCGCCATGAACAGTTTGGGGCTGATGCATTTTGCAGGGCGCGGCGGCTTGCCAAAATCATCGGGAAAGGCAGAAGAACTCTTCCGAAACGCCGCTCAGCGCGGAGACACACAAGCCATGTACAACTTGGGCAACCTCTACGTTCGCGGAAGCGGAGACAGGAAAGCCAACTTGGCGATGGCTTATGTCTTGTTGGATCTTGCAGCCCAAAGTGGCATCAAAGAAGCAGAGTCACTCAAGCAGGGCGTGGATGCCAGGCTCTCCATCGCAGAGCGCTTGGAGGTCGATGCCTTGCGCACGCAGTGGAGGAACAGCATCGAGGCGAACAAATAGCATAAAAGACGCGCCTCTCCGTCTGCGCACCGATGCGGACGCAACAGAGCGGCAGAATCTCGTCTCTCGTTGCTGTGCGCTTGCATCTCTCGTTTGAGCCGCCTATCCTTTCGGCATGCGCAAAGTTCCTCACCGCTCGCAACCGCTCTACGAAGGGAAAGCGAAGATCCTGTTGCCCGGTCCCGACCCCTCGACGCTGGTACAACATTTCAAGGACGACGCAACCGCCTTCAACAACGCCAAACGCGCCACCATCGAAGGCAAGGGCGTTCTGAACAACTTGATCTCCGAATACATGTTCCAAGCCCTCTCCGAGATCGGACTGGCAAACCACTTCCTCCATCGCATCAACATGCGCGAACAACTCATCCGCAAGCTGGAAATGATCCCCCTCGAAGTGGTCGTGCGCAACATCGCCGCGGGCAGCTTCTGCGAACGCTACGGCTGCAAGGAAGGCACCGTGCTGCCGCGCTCGATCGTCGAATACTGCTTGAAAGACGACAAACTCGCAGACCCCCCCGTCTCCGAAGACCACATCACCGCCTTCGGATGGGCGCATCCCCAAGAGATCGACGACATGCTCTCGCTCGCCCTCAGAGCGAACGACTTCCTGCAAGGCGTCTTTCGAGCCGTAGGATTGCGCCTCGTCGACTTCAAGCTCGAGTTCGGACGCAGCGTCGAAGACAATGGCGATGTCGCCATTTGGCTCGCCGACGAAATCTCTCCCGACACTTGCAGGCTGTGGGACCGCGACAGTCAGGAAAAGCTCGACAAAGACCGATTCCGACACGACCTCGGAAAGGTCGAGCGCGCCTATCGAGAAGTCGCTCGCAGGCTCGGCGTGTTGCCGTCCAACAGCGCCTTGAAGAACAGCGGCGCTGCAAAAAAAAGCGCGGCAGAGAAAAACGGAAAATCTTCTGAAAGCATCCGTAGCGTCGAATGAAACAGCCGAAACGTTTCCGCGCTAGGATCATCGTGATGCTGCAAGGCGACATGCTCGATCCGCAAGGGGAGGCGATCGCTAGGGTCGGGCGCGAGGCGGGGCTGGGGCAGATCGAGGCGGTGCGTTGCGGAAAGATCATGGACTTGGAGCTGCGCGCGCACGACAGAAAAGAGGCGCTCGAGGCGGCGGAGAGGTTGCGCGAGCGGCTGCTGACCAACCCCGCAACGGAGCAGAGCGAGCTGGTCGCGCTGGAGGAGGCGTAGGCGGCGTAGGCAAAGAGTTTTTCGCTCGGCGATGGCAAGAACATCGAGCGTGGTTGTTTCTGTTCTGCTCGCGTGCGTTTCCTTTTTCTCGCGTGCGCTTCCTTTTTTCGCGTGCGCTTCTTTTTTTCGTCTTGCGCTGCTTTTTCTTTTTTTTTGCAAAAAAAGCAAAAAACATGTTGCACGCACGCTCGAAAAGGCTACAATGAGTTCTCGCGGTTCGTGTTCGCACGCAATCGCGCTGTTGGACATAGTATATCGAATGGGATACGGGGTTGGCGCGCTTTGTTTAAAGACGCTAAGCCCGTATGCGCACGAGTTCCGTCTCCTTGCGGGGAAGGTCTCGTGCTACGCTTACGGGCCCGGAACAACCTTAGAGTTTGATCCTGGCTCAGAACGAACGCTGGCGGCAGGCCTAACACATGCAAGTCGAGCGCTACCTTCGGGTGGAGCGGCGGACGGGTTAGTAACGCGTGGGAACATACCCTTTTCTAAGGAATAGCCACTGGAAACGGTGAGTAATACCTTATACGC
>JABACB010000065.1 GCA_014237925.1 Alphaproteobacteria bacterium | reverse complement strand
CATTTTACATGAGACTGTTGCTAGAATAAAGTTCGATATTGCAAAGCGTGACATTATATCAGTACAATCATCTTATGAGGACATATGGAAATTACGACATGCATGTTTTCCTCACATTTTAATTGACATTTTATCTTTATCAAAAAAAACAGCGTTTACACTTCTTTTAAATTTGTCAAACTGGGATTTTAAACCCCCAAGTGCAACAATACTAGTAAAGGATCTTACTAGATATGCCAAAATTAGTGAGATTAAACCTACAATTGATTCAAATAATAGATCTCACATAATACCGAATTTGAATATGAATTCAATATGGTTTTGCAGTCCAGGTTTTTTTGAATACCACGAATTTTATCCTGTTGATAGTTGGAATCAAATACGTAATAAGCACGATGGTAAAATATACAATATAATTGAAAATGCAATTTCCCACATAGATCGAACATAATTATGTGATTGATATGTTTAATAAAATAAATAAAATTATAATCTCTAAAATACTCATAAAAAAAACTTTTAAATTTTTACAAAAGCACGGATATAATGAAAATGAATCGCATGCAATATGGGCAGGTATAGATCATATTGATGAATTCAAAATTACTGATGTATTTTTTCCAATACAAACTAATCTACCATATTCATATGAAGTTAACGAAGATGAGGAACATAAAATAAATGTTAAATTAAATAAATTATCCATTGTGGCTATAGCACAAATTCATACCCATCCTAGACATGCATTTCATAGTTCTACTGACAATGAATGGCCATCTGTGATTTTACCTGGTTCAATTAGTGTTGTAATTCCAAATTATGGTTTTATAGAAATGTTTGATATTGACGCTTGGGAAATATATATGTACGATGGTTTAAATTGGCAACATGTTTCAAAATTGGAGGCGAAAAAATTATTTCATATAATATGATACCTACGCCAGATCTAGTACGGGAAAAAAATGTTGAAGTTATCTCCACAGTATCGCCTGCTTCTAACGTTAATGACTTACATAAACAACTTGATACTTTTAGTGTTCAAATAATATTTCCAACTAACATGGAAAAAAATGTTAATGCCATCACGTGTCGCAATATGTTATTAAATTTATTACCTCGATTCCTTAAAACTGTCGCGTATGACGGACCTGTAGTAGGTGAAAAGACATTTCCACCATCTCATTTTATGAAAATAAAAAATGGGCAAATATCTGATCCCTCGATAACCATTATTTTTGGTAACGTCGAACATGATTCTATTAAGAATGTACTTTATGTTGGTTCTGTCGGATGGAGTATTTATGTATCTAACAAAAAAGCATGTGAATGGAAACCATTCCCAATTAATGGTTTATCTGCGTTATATGCCGCAGGAATAATCGCTGGCGAAATATTCAAGTATATGTTACCAGATGAATTCACTGATAAAATAACTCATTTTGAATATGATCTTGTAACTCATGGTAATGCATCACAGCCAGTATGTGAACCTAGTATTCCCGATGTTATTAATTTTGATAATGTCGCAATTTTAGGATGCGGTGCTATTGGACAAGCATTTTGTGCTGCAGTGAGAATGACTAGTAAATTAACAGGTTCATTAATGTTGATTGATAATGATGTTATAGATGAATCAAATGAACAGCGATATGTTTTTTCATTTATGGAAAATAGAAATATGCCAAAAGTACAACATCTTGCAAGTATACTATCAATAAGTAATCCTACTCTTGTAATAAATGGCTCGATTGCAAGATATGAAGATGTTATGAGTCAATCCCACATAAAATTCAATGAAATTATCACATTGGTTGACAACATTAAAACTAGAATAAATGCACAAGCAGCATTACCAAAAATTCTTTGGAATGCATGGACAGATACATCTAAAAGTATATTGAGATACGGAGCTGGTCGTCATATGTTAGCAGGACCATATCAATGTGTTGCATGTTCTTATTATTCAAATGATAGTATCTCAAATCAAATTGAATTAGATTCACTCATGACTGGATTTACTAATGAAGAAATAAAAGTAAAAACTTCTGGTAATTATTTAACAACAAAAAATGATATTGATCACATAAACAATCATAACAAAATAATTCGGCAAGAACTATATCAACATGTAGGTAAACCGTTTAGTTCATTACTACATGGTTTATGCGGAGTTTATTCAAGATCTATGGGAGAGTCGCATGCAACTACTCCTGCACCACATACATCACTTTTAGCAGGAATATTTCTTGCAAGTCAATTTGTATTACGTCAATTACCATTATCTGATTCTTCCAAATTGATGGATTCAGTAGCTGATTTTAATGCACTTGGAATACCAAATTCTGCATGTATCACAAAAAGTCAAAGACGTAAAAGTTGTTTCTGTAATGATGTTATTTATCAACAAGTTTATAATAAAATATGGCGTAATCATATCTAGATGATTATAAATGAAGTTTATGTGTATTCAGTATGAGGTTATCTCATGGTCAACAAATTAATCAATAACACACGATCAGTTAGATCCAAGTATAACCAATAAACAACCAATTTCATGAATTAGAAGAAAGTATGAGAGATCTTTGGTGGTTGATGATGTTGAAAGTACGAGGTAAGAGTGTCTTTAAAGAGGTATTTGGTATTGTTTAGTGGTTGACCCCATATCGTACATAATGCGTACGGGTTTAAATTATACGCAAGTGCAC
>JABACB010000064.1 GCA_014237925.1 Alphaproteobacteria bacterium | reverse complement strand
GGTATTATAGGTGCTACCACTTCCTGTGAAGGTTTCGACTCGCAAGTCGTCGCCATCATCATTTTGAGTAAATGATGAACCAGCAAAGTTACCTTTTTGGAAATCAAAGTTTGCGTTTGTGTAAGTCACCCCTTCTGGTGCGCGGAAGATCACCCTATTACTTGCTCCATCGTTATCAGCAAGTATTCTATCGTCGCCATCGCCCGCATCGAAGATATAGTGATCACTCCCCCCCCCGCCCAACAAGACATCGTCTCCCTTTCCACCATCCAGCCGGTCTTCTTTGCCCCCGCCCTCCAGCCGGTCGTTGCCGCCTAAGCCAACTATAAAGTCAATATCATCACTGCCTGTAAGAGTATCTTCTACATTGTTATCATTGCTTCCAATATAAGCCCTGTAGAGGAATATGTTGCCGAATACTCCGTAATAGATGTCGTAGTTCCCGTGCCCGTAGGCATTGTCATCGCCATCGCTGTCTTTGATAGTGATTGCTAGGTTGCCCATCTTCACGACCACATCGCCTTCATTGCGGCTAAGGTCATATTTTATATTGTTAATGCCTCGGAAATAGAGATTGCCTCCGTCGGGGTCGGTGCTAATCTTGTCATTACCGCTGTTGGGACCGAAGATGTAGTTGTCTCGTCCTGCTTTTCCTTCCAAGATGTCGTCGCCTATTCTGCCTTCCAGGCTATTCGCATCGTTATTTCCTGTCAAGGTGTCGATTTCGTCTGAGCCGACCAGATTTTCGATACCAGTAAGCGTGTCGCTATCAGCCCAACCGCCTGAGGCAGCGATAGGGGTGGCACTAAGGTCGATGGTAACACCTTCGTTCGATCCTGCGTAGCTCACCGTATCGCTGATTCCCGTGCCCGTGAAGCTGTCGTCACTATCGGTTGCCACGAACGAACTGCCCCTATTTGCTGGCAAAGTAACAGAAATTTCGTTCTCGGTACCGTCGCTATCTCGCGTATAGAAGGTGAAATCAGAAGGATGGGTTGAGAATGCGATGGTGTTGAGGACACTAGCACCAAAAATCTTTATCACCTGAAGCACTACATTGCCGGCATCGTTATATTCGAATTGGTATGCCTTTACGCCCGTGTATCTGTTGTGCGTCCCTTGATCGAAGATGACCTTGCCACCGTCGTCGTTGATCGTATCCGTGCCGTCGCCCGGGTTGAACACATAGGTGTCGTCGCCTCCTCTCCCCGTCAGTGTATCGGTGTTACGCCCTCCTTCGAGAAAATTGTCATTGTCATTGCCGGTCAAGGTATCGCCGGAGTTTGAGCCGATCAAATTGTTGATACCCGTAAGCGTGTCGCCCGCAGCCCAGCCGTTTGAGACAGTGGCAGGGTCGGTGCGAAGGTCTACATTCACTCCTGAACCCGACCCTGCGTAGCTCACCCAATCTGCGCCTGCAGAACCCGTGAAGGTATCGGCATTATTGGTCGCCACGAATGGGCTGCTCTTGCTACCCAGTATTGGCGGCGGTTCAAGCGAAAGTCGTGTTTCTCTACCGTCGCTACTACGCGTGTAGAAGTTGAAGCCTGAAGAGTATTGTGAAAAAACGATGGTATTGAGCGTGCTACCGTCTTTCGCCACCGTAAGCCTTACTTGGACACCGCTATAGTCGAAAGTGTAGGTCGCGTCTGCGTAGTCGTCTCCCGTCCCTTGCAAGAAGACGACCTTGCCGCCGTCGTCGACGATCCTATCATTGTCGTCGCCCGCGTTGAACGCATAGGTGTCCGCATTCGCGCCGCCCACCAGACGATCGTCACCCTCTCCGCCTTGAAGTTCGTTGTCGGTGGCATCGCCCGTAAGCCAGTCGTTGTGGTCCGACCCCTCTAGATTTTCGATGCCTATGAGGGTGTCGCTCACCGCTTCGTTGTTGTTGGCGGTAAAGCCAAAGTTGTTCGCCTCGAAGTCCCGTTGCGCTGTTGCTCGAGAAAGGTCAACCCTGACTCCTTTTGCAGAGCCACTATAGCTAGCCGTGTCTGTTCCCTCACCGCCATCGATGGTGTCCGCGCCCGCGCCGCCCGTAAGGATGTCGTTTTCTCCTCCGCCGCGCAGGGTGTTCTTACCGCTATCGCCGATCAAGGTGTCGGCGTGATCTGAACCGATGATATTTTCGGTAGTATAATGTACATTGTCGCCCTCAGCCCAACCGCCTGAGGCGCTCGCGTCGTTAAGGTTGATGGTGACACCTGCGGTTGATCTTTCGTAGCTCACCCAATCACCGTCAAACAGATCGGCATTGGCGGTCGCTATCTGCGGGTCGCTTTCGCTGTCGCCGCTCCCTGTGATGCTGTCCCTAGTCGCACCACCGTTCTGACCGCCCAAATCGTCGCCTCCGCCGCAGCCTTCGAGAAACAGGCCGAGCGCGCTCGCCGACAACAAGGCACTCAAGAGCTGGGCTTTGCGGTTGCGTTTCCCTTCACCTTCGTTCGCCGAGGAGGTTGAGGGTGTGATGGAAGCATCGAAGCTTTGGTGTGTCATGGCTGTTCTCCTGATAAAGTTCGCGATTGATCGTAAGCCTCCCCCAAGCTTGGCTCCTATCGTTTCACAAGAAAGGCGAGGGAGTCAAGACTTGCATGTCACTTTGTTGTATTTTTTTTGTAAACCTCGTGTGGCGAGAGAGTATTGTCTCCGTCGGCACGGAGGGGAAGAAAGGTCTATAGGATAGCACCTACGCCGTTTCGGCAGGGGCTGTTGAGACGATCATATTTTCTGACAAGGAATTACGGTAGATCGTGTAGGCATCGTCTG
>JABACB010000063.1 GCA_014237925.1 Alphaproteobacteria bacterium | reverse complement strand
GAAGGCATCTTCAAGGGGCTGGGACGGGCGTTGCGTGCGGCGGTCGCCATCGACGCGCGTTTGAAGGGCAGTGTTCCCTCGACGAAAGGCACGCTTGCAGGGATCGACGGCATGGCAAAATCTTGACGCCTCGCGCATGCCGAGAACGACTGCGCTGATCGACTACGGCTGCGGCAACTTGCACTCGGCAGCCCGCGCCTTGAGGGCGAGCGGCGCAAAAGACCTCTATGTCGGAGCAGACCCTGCGGCTCTGTGCGAGGCGGAGCGTTATGTGTTGCCCGGCGTGGGCGCGCTGGGCGCGTGCTTACAGAAGCTGCGGGCAAAAAAAGGCTTGGTGGAGAGCTTGCACGAGCAGGCGATCTTGAAGGGCAAGCCTCTGCTTGGCATCTGCGTCGGCATGCAAATGCTCGTCGAGCAGGGCTTCGAACACGGCGGACAGAGCGCGCTCGGATGGATGAGGGGGGCGGTCAGACGCATCGTCCCTGAAGACGAGAGCTTGCCTGTGCCGCACATGGGATGGAACGCGCTCGATATTCTCGTGCCGCATCCTCTCTTCGATGGAATCGCTACGGGGGAGCCTGTCTATTTTGTCCACAGCTTTGCGGTTGTGGAAAACGACCCTGAAACAACATTAGCGCAAGCCTGCTACGGAACGCCCCTCGTCGCTGCGCTCGGACAAGGATCGATCGTAGGCGTGCAGTGGCATCCTGAGAAGAGCCAAAGGGCGGGGCTGCGGATGCTTGCAAACTTTCTTGCTTGGAAGCCGTGATCCTCTTCCCTGCAATCGATGTGTTGGGCGGACAATGCGTCCGACTCACCAGGGGGGATAGGGGACAGGCGACGGTCTACAACCCCGACCCTGTCGATCAGGCGCGGCATTTCTTGAGGCAAGGTGCGCGAGCTTTGCATATCGTCGATTTGGACGCTGCCTTCGACGGACGAAGCGAGAACGCACCTGTCGTCGAGCGCATCGTGCGCGAAGCGAAGAAACACAATGTTTTCGTGCAGCTGGGCGGCGGCTTGCGCTCGAAAGAAGCCGTCGAACGATGGCTGGAGGTGGGGGTCGATCGTGTCGTCGTCGCCACCCTCGCGCTGGAAAATCTCCCCCTTGCCCTAACCTTGTGCGAGACATGGCGCGAGAGGATCGCCATCGCGCTCGATCTCAGGGAGGGCAAGGTGGCGACGCGGGGATGGCTTGTCCATCATAATTTTTCTGGGGACAACCTTGCCGAGCGCGATCTTGACGCGCGCAACCTTGCCGAGCGCGACCTTGACGCGCACACGTGGCTCGCGCCCTTTATTGAGGTTGACCGCAGAATCGGCGCTGTCGTCGTCACCGACATTACCCGCGACGGCATGCTTTCGGGTGCCAACGAAGCACTAACCCTCTCCTTTGCGCGCACCCTCCCTTGTCCCGTCATAGCCTCAGGCGGCATCGCTTCAATCGAGGACTTGGTCGCGCTCGCTCGCACGGGTGTCGTCGAAGGCGCGATTTGCGGACGCGCGCTCTACGAAGGAAAGTTCTCGCTCGAAGAGGCGCTGCTTGCCGTAGCGGCTTTCGAGGAGACGAGAACCCCCGATTCTTGATCCCCGATTCTTGATCCCCGATTCATGATCCCTGATTCCTGATGCTTCTGCCGCGCATCATACCCTGCCTCGATGTGAAGGAGGGGCGTACGGTCAAGGGCGTGCAGTTTGAAAACCTGCGCGATGCAGGCAGTCCGCAAGAGCTCGCGCGACGCTACGAACGACAGGGGGCGGACGAGCTCGTCTTTCTGGATATCACCGCAACGCTCGAGGCGCGCGCTGCCATGACCTCGATCGTGCGTGCGGTTGCAAGCGAGCTCTTTATCCCGCTGACGGTAGGCGGCGGCATCGACAGCATCGAACGCATTCAAAAGCTGTTGCGCGCGGGCGCGGACAAGGTTTCGCTCAACTCTGCGGCGCTGAAGGATCCGACGCTAGTCTCGCGTGCGGCGAGGCGTTTCGGCACGCAATGCATCACCGTTGCCATCGATGCCAAACGAGTCGCTACCGAACGCATCCCTGGCGACAACAGCAGCGGCTTCGAGGTCTTTTCGCACGGCGGCAAACGAGCGACAGGGCGCGATGCGATCGAATGGGCGAAAGAGGTTCAAGCGCACGGTGCGGGTGAGATCTTGGCGACCTCGATGGATTGCGACGGACGCCAGAGGGGTTTCGACCTACCCTTGCTCTTGAGGCTTGCAGAGGCTGTCTCTGTTCCTATCGTCGCTTCGGGAGGTGCGGGCGAGCCGAAGCATTTTTTCGAGGTGTTGCAAATCCCGCGCGTAACAGGTGCGCTTGCCGCATCGCTTTTTCACGACGAGCAGCTGTCGATCCCGCAACTCAAGACTTACCTTGCTGAAAAAGGCATGCAAGTACGACAGACGCACGAAGGCGAGGCAGGGCTTTAAAAAACAAAAAAGCGGGGGTTTTGGCTTGCTGGCAAGGAACGAGGTTTCTACGGACAAAAAGGCGTTGTCGGTCACATATGGGGTGCGGACAACTCCCCCCACGAAGACTCCGCATCTCTATCTCTTAATGTCTGTTGCGCTCGCGCTTGTGCCTTTTAAATGGCACGCACTCACGCAACAGACATGTCACGCGTCCCCATCCATCGTCTCCCAAAAAAGTTGACAAAAGGCAGAAAATGCTGTTGAATAGGGTAGCTACCGCCTTGTTGCGCGGCTATCGAGCGTGGAAGCAGGGAAACAAAGAGATACAAAGATTGAACTCTTTTTTTTCTTTTGTCCTTGACACCTGACTAAACAGAAGGCTAGTGTGATTACAAAGACGCAACACTTCAG
>JABACB010000062.1 GCA_014237925.1 Alphaproteobacteria bacterium | reverse complement strand
ACCCCGAAGGCTTTGCTGAAAGGGGTCGGCGCGTTGGTGGCGAGTTCGCTTCCGAAAAGATTGCTGTAGATGCGCGTCGCCAAGCCGATCGTCCAATGAAACAGAGGTTCTTGGACAAAGGCGATAAAGACCTCGTGCCTTGCGCAGACGCCGAGCGCGAGGAGGGCTACGAGGGTTATGAGGATGTCTTTCAAAGGATTGCCTCCACCCTCGCCGAACGCCAGGAAGTACTTCAGCCCGATCCACAAAATCCAAAAGAGCAAGAGCCAGCTTCCCAAAGTTACCGCAGGCACATAGAGCGCGTTGGCAATCGTCTTGGAAACGCTGTGAATTTTTTGCTCGACATTGGCAATGTAGAGACAAATAGTGCAGGTCGTAATATTTTTGTTCGACAAGGCACGGCTTAAAGCCTGCTCTTCAGACTGCGCTGAGGCTCTCGTTGTCGAGACGGCGAGCAAGAGAACAGATACCAGAGCAACAACAACAAGGCGAAAGATCCTCACGGGCGGGCTCCCTTGTCGCTGTCGCTACCGAGCAGTCTTCTGATCTCTTGCTCGGACATCCCTCCGAGCTTCTTTTGTTGCCCCGGCGTAAGACCTTCGAGGGCTGCCTGCCACGCCGGCGTCCCGATGGCGTTCATAGATTTTTTGCCTTTTTCGTGTAAGACGACTGCCTCAGCCTGCCGTGCATTTTTCAAGATTTCCCGTAGACGCGTTTGCGCTTGCTCCACTTTTTTGCTGGAGCGATCAACAGTCTTGAGGATGCGCGCCAGTCGCTTCTCGCTTGCTGTTTGATCAGAGTCAGGAATCTTGCCGATCTCCGCAAGGGTTCTCTGTGAGTTTTCGATCTGTTTTTTGACGGATCGCGTTTGCCTTGTCACAGCGAATCTCCCAACAGGAACCACGCAACAACGGCACTCAGGAGGAGGTAGGCTACGAGGAAGAAAATGTTGCCTTTGGCAAACTTCGCAAAAGCAACGTTGAATCTCTCGACAAACCGATGTTGCTGTGAGCGTGGCGAAGGGGGGGAGGGAGTTTTCTTCATGTCTTTGCGCCTTGAGGCTTGGGACGTTTTGGAAGAGGTTGTCGAAGTAGGCATTTGCTGACTCTAGCAAACAACTTCCTAAATAGTCTCTATTTTATTTTAAAAAGTTTTTTGATTGACCTTCGAACACACTTTGTCGTCTTATGCTAAAAAATAAGTGTGTGGCGCATTTACGCAAGCGACAAAAAATAACGCTTTTGCTTGCTTTTGTGCGCACACTAAAAAAAGACTTGTTCTAGGCGTTGAACAAAGAAAAGGACTTTTTTTTTAAAATGGCTACTATTGCCCGTTCAACGCGTCTGGCGAACCCTGTTTTGCAAAAGTGGGTTCGCCAAGAAATTGCTCCGTCGTCTTTTTCTCTTTTCTCGCCCAAAGAGAAAGAAGTCTCTCGTCGTTTCTTGCGGCGCGAAGGGAGAGGCAGAGGTGGAGGTGGAGACAAGAGGAGCCGTCGTCCGACCTTTTCTTTGAACGGGCTGGGGCTGCTAGACGGCAAGACGCTCTCGCAGCATATAAGAGTCCCTGCGACAGGTCCTTCGAGCGCAGGGGGATTGTTCTTCTCGAACCGTGACCTTCGCAAGAAAGGGTCGTCCCCCCCCTATCGTCCTTTGGTGTTGATGCTGCGACCCGTGACAAAAGCGGGCAGGGCAGGCGGGTCGCGCTACACGCTGAAGCCCGGTGCAGCTTCGGCGTACCAACGCTACATAGAGCGAAAAGAGAGCATCGAAGAAAACGCTTTGAGCCTTCCGTCTCCTTCATCGCAGCACGGCTTCAATCTGTTTTGCACCGAAGGGCTTTCTTCGTGCGGTTCGATTGCAGAGAAGCCTTCCGAGCGTTCTCGGTTCTGGCGAATCAACGAAGAAAGAGAAAGGGCAGGGGGGCGCACCCAATACCGCATCATTGCAGAATTGCCCTACGACATTTCTGCCGAAGATCGCTTTCGGATCGTTCGCAAGTTTGGCGAAGAGTTTCAAAAACGCGGATTCCCTTGGCACGGCGTAGTCCACCTTCCAGACAAGATCAGGCGACCCGAACGCAAAGGCGATCCGAGAAATTGGCACATGCACTTTGTCTACCTCGATCGTCCGTTCTTGCGTCAAGACGGCGTTGAAAGTTCTCTCGGCACGAAAGACCGCCAAGCGCAAGGACGGCAGTGGATACGCTTTCTGCGCGCGCGTTTTGCCGAACTCCAAAACGATGTCCTTGCCGAGTATCAGTCGCGCTTTACATCTGAGGACTTGGACTACTGGGCTTTCTCGCGACGGATCACTCCTTACTCTTACGAACATCACGAGATGGAGGGACACTTTCCCCAAAAACACTTGGGCGCACGGCTTTCTTCCATCGAGCAGAAAGGCATCGTGACCGAAAAGGGATTGCACAACATCGCCGCGCAGTCCTTCAACAACCGTCTCGTCGGCGTAGAGCAACATCTTGATTCCAAAAGCTCCTTCGAAAACATCCTTGTCGAACAAGGAGACATCGTTGCGCTTCTGCGTCAAATTGGGGGGCGTTCGCAAGACGCTCCCAACACGCACAAAGCCTTGTCGTTGCTGGAGCGTCGCGCGGCGGACATTCGTGACAAAGCCAACGATCTTTACGAGATTTTCAGTATCGATTTGGAAGACGAGAAGGGCAACCCGTTGCAGACAGAATCACTTTCGCGTCTCAAAGCAGAGCGTCAGGACGCGCTTGCGCGCACGTTGACCCATTCGGGTTATTCCGAGGAAGGAAGGGTGCTTGAGTCTGCCAAGAGCGAATCTCTCTCGCACGCGAGATTGTCTCGTTCTTCGTCGCGCTTGATGGAAGAGCAAAGCAAGTCGCTTTCGGATTTCGCATGGCTGGTGGAGGAGGGCTTGCGGCGCGACATGGATGGAGCTCAAGAGTTTTTGGATGTCGAAAGAGCAAGGCTC
>JABACB010000061.1 GCA_014237925.1 Alphaproteobacteria bacterium | reverse complement strand
ATGATCGCCATCTCCGCCATGTCGCCCCTTCGAGGATTCGTCTTTACAATCCGCGTATAACCCCCCGCTCGCTCCCCGTAACGCTTCCCCAAAACATCAAACAACTTTTTCGCAATACCCTCGTCGCGCAAATAACCCGCAGCACGCCTTCTTGCATGCAACTTTCCCCCCTTGCCCAAAGTAATCAACTTCTCCGCAACAGGACGCAACGCCTTCGCCTTCGACAAGGTCGTGCGAATCTGCTCGTGCTTGAACAACGACACCGACAAATTCGCCAACAACGCCTTGCGATGCGACGAATCACGAGCCAGCTTTTTCAATCCCATGCGATGTCGCATCGTACTCTCCTCCTGTCTTCTTCTTGTAAAGCGTCAGCTATCGACGGCTCAATAAGGATCGTCGAGTTTTTTGACCATCTCGGCAAGGTTCTCAGGCGGCCAATCGGGAATGTCCATTCCCAACGACAAGCCCATTTCGGCAAGCGTCGCCTTGATCTCGTCCAAAGACTTCTTGCCAAAGTTCGGAGTTTTCAACATGTCCGATTCCTCCCTTCTTACCAGATCGCCGATGTAGTGTATGTCGCCGTTCTTCAGGCAGTTTGCCGAGCGCACCGAAAGCTCCAACTCGTCGATCTTGCGGAACAGATTGCTGTTGTCTAGCGGCTCGTCGCCCTTTGCCGCTGTCTCCTCCTTGACGATCTTGGGCTCCTTGAAGTTGATGAAGCTCTCCATCTGCGAGGAGAGAATGCGCGCCGCCAGCGCCACCGCGTTTTCGGGCGAGATCGTTCCGTTCGTCTCGACCGAAAGATTGAGCTTGTCGTAGTCGGTATCCTGTCCGACGCGCGTGTTCTCGACGCGGTAGAAGACCCGCTTCACAGGGCTGAAAATCGAATCGATCGGAATCGCACCGATAGGCAGAGCCTCGTGTCGGTTCTGCTCGGCGGAAGCGTAGCCCTTGCCTTGCTCGACGGTCATCTCGATGTTGAGCGACGAATCCTTGTCGAGCGTGCAGATCTGCAGCGCAGGATTGATGATTTCAACATGCCCTCCGCCGTCGATCATCTCGGCGGTGACATTGCCGGGCTTGTCTGCCTTCAGGTGGATCTTGCGCGGCTGCGCCGAATCACAGCGCAACGCCAGCTCCTTGAGCTTGAGAATGATATCGGTCACATCCTCGCGCACGCCGGGGACGGTGGAGAACTCATGCAGCACGCCTTCGATCTGCACGCAGGTAACGGCAGCGCCTTGCAACGAAGAAAGCAACACGCGGCGGATTGCGTTGCCCAGCGTCAGTCCGAAGCCGCGCTCCAGGGGTTTGGCGGTGATCGTGGCGAAGCAACGTTTGTCGATGCCGGGGTCGATGTCGATCTTGTGCGGGCGAATCAGTTTTTCCCAGTTGCGCTCGAGAGATTGAAACGAGGGAGCAGACGAAGAAGCAGACGAAGGGGCAGACGAAGGGGCAGAATTGTCTACAGCGATTTTTGTTATGGTCATGGGGAGGTCTCTTTAGTGGGGGAGGGTGAGAGCAAGGGGTGAGAGCAAGGGGTGCGAGGATTGAGGGGTGAAGGGCGAAAGGGCGAAAGGCGAAAGGGCGAAAGGGCGAGGGTTAGACGCGCCTTCGTTTGCGC
The DNA here is from genome assembly GCA_014237925.1 of Alphaproteobacteria bacterium. Taxonomy (GTDB): domain Bacteria; phylum Pseudomonadota; class Alphaproteobacteria; order JABAAW01; family JABAAW01; genus JABAAW01. The sequence goes on along the minus strand of JABACB010000061.1, from coordinate 1,582 downwards.
GGTCTGCATCCGTTGTGTGCTACGGGCGTCACATCGCGGATGGCGGTGATGATGAATCCGACGGTGCGCAGTGTTCTGAGGGCGGTTTCTCTTCCTGATCCTGGTCCTTTGATGGCGACTTCGATCGTCTTCAGTCCGAGGTCGAGCGCTTTCTTGCCTGCGTTTTCGGCGGCGACTTGGGCTGCGTAGGGGGTTGATTTGCGGCTACCCTTGAAGCCGGCGACGCCTGCTGTGGACCAGGCGATCGCGTTGCCTTGCTTGTCGGTGAAGGTCACCATCGTGTTGTTGAAGGAGGCGTAGATGTGCGCGATTCCTTCGGTGACGCGTCCGCGGCGGTCTTTTTTCTTTTTCAGAGCCATCGATCGAGACTACTTTGTTGTTTGTTGCGTTGTTTGTTGTGTGTTTGTTGTTTTATTTCTTTTTGCCTGCGATCGGCTTGGCTTTGCCTTTGCGCGTTCGGGCGTTGGTGTGGGTTCTTTGTCCTCGGACGGGGAGTCCTTTTCTGTGTCTGAGTCCTCTGTAGCATCCCAGATCGAGCAATCGTTTGATGTGCATCGAGGTATCGCGGCGCAGCTCTCCTTCGACGCGGCAGTTTTTTTCGATGGCTTTGCGGAGATTGCCGACGGCTTGTTCGTCGAGGTCGCGCACGCGCGTCTGCGGTGCGATGGCGCATTCGGTGCAGATATTTTTGGCGACGAGGTGTCCCACGCCATAGATGCTGGTGAGTGCGATTTCCACGCGTTTGGCGGTGGGGATATTGACTCCGGCGATTCGCGCCATAGCAGAGGGTCTCCGAAAAACAAAGATGTCGATTCTTAAAGTACAACAAAAACGCACGCTTGTTTGTGCTTTTTTGCACGAACGCACGATACGAATAGGGTGGCTTACCTTGCCCTGCTGTCTTTTTAACACGGGCGGGGAGGCGGTTGTCAAGAGTTTTTTCTTTTGTGAGCAAGGCGACAGAGGCATCCGCCTTAAAGCCGTTATGTCGCGTTTAAGCAACCCCTCGCACAAAGCAGAAAAAAGTCTATGTTAGTGCGATGGATAGAACCCCTCCCCTCGATACGCTCGTCCTCTGCATCCTCGATGGCTGGGGGATAGGGCAAGGCGACGCTGTGAAAACGGGCGATGCGATTCGCTTGGCGAGCAAGATAGGAAGAACGCCCAACTGGGACAGGCTCTGCGAGCAGTGCTTAAAAAGCCAGTTGGAGACAAGCGGCGAATCGGTGGGGCTGCCGAAGGGACAGATGGGAAACTCGGAGGTGGGACACCTGCATATCGGCGCAGGCAGGGTCGTCAAACAGAGCTTGACGCGCATCGACGAAGCGATTGCGAGCGATGAGTTCTCTCACAACGAAGGCTTGGAGAAATTTGCGACAGCTGCGACAGCTGCGAAAAAGGAGGGGAGCGTCGTTCATGTGGCGGGGATTGTTTCTTCGGGGGGCGTGCATGGCTCGGCGGAGCATGTGCTGGCGACGCTAAAATTCTTTCACGGGAAAGGGTTGGATGTACGCTTGCATGCGTTCTTGGACGGGCGCGACACGCCTCCTCAAGCAGCACTGGAGGAGCTGCCGCGCTTTTT
>JABACB010000060.1 GCA_014237925.1 Alphaproteobacteria bacterium | reverse complement strand
TCCGCACCTATGCCACCGTCAAGCGTGTCTGCTCCCACGCCGCCCTCAAGACGGTCGCTGCCCGCACCACCTTGGAGGTCGTTGTCTTCGCCATCGCCCGTAAGCCAGTCGTCGTGATCCGAGCCAACGACATCCTCGATATCGCTCAGCGTGTCGCCGACAGCCTCCCCGCCCTGATTGGCGGTAAAGCCGTGCGTTCCGTCAAAGTCTGCTTGCGTCCCTGTATTGGAGAGGTCAACTTTCACACCCTCGCCAGCGTCGTCATAAAGAACTTTGTCTTCGCCCGCTCCCCCCGTAAGCGTGTCCGCGCCCTCGCCTCCCTCAAGGACATCGTCGCCTTCGCCACCGTCAAGCGTGTCTGCTCCCCCACCACCGCGCAGCGTGTTGGGGGCGCTATTGCCTCTCAAGTTGTCACCCTGATTCGAGCCGATCAGGTTGTTGATACCAGTAAGCGTATCGTCGGCAGCACCGCCACCGACAGTGGCAGTTTCAGTGTCGAGATCAATAGTGACACCTTCTTGCGACTCCGCGTAGTCCACCCAATCTGCACCTCCCGAACCCGTGAAGGTGTCGGCACCGGCACCCGCCAAATACGGGGCATCCTCGCTGCCGTCCTCTGTTGGCGAGAGGGATAAGCCTCCTCCGTCGCTGCCTGTGTCGCCGCCCGTATCGCTACCTGCGTCGCCGCTTGTATCGCCGCCGCCCGTATCGCCGCCGCCCGTATCGCCGCCCGTATCGCTACCTGCGTCGCCGCTTGTATCGCCGCTGCCTGTGTCGCCGCCCGTATCGCTACCTGTATCGCTACTTGTGTCGCCTCCGCCGCCGCTCGGACTGCCGCCGCTCGTATCGATGCCTGTGTCGCCGCCTGTATCGTTGCCTCCGCCGCCGCTCGGACTGCCGCCGCCACAGCCTTCGAGGAACACGCCGAGCGCGCTCGCCGACAACAAGGCGCTCAAGATTCGGGTTTTTTTGTTGCGTTGTCCCTCAAAGCCTTCACTCGGCAAGACAGCCAAGGTTACGATGCTTTCTCCTTCCATGACCTATTCTCCTGTAAAATATCTTGAACACAAAGCGTAACCGCATCGGTTGCGCCCCCCCCTGCTCCACTAGCAGAACACAAGGAGAAAGTGCAACAAAATTTTCATGTTCTCCGTGATGCAAAGAAAAAATCGCTTTACGAGGAGGGGGAGATTTGGGGCGAATCGACGGACTCTGGTAGCGATGGCAGAATTTTTGGCAGGAATCCTCAAAGCATCCTTTTCGACCCTTTTCTCGCCCCTGCACTAGAAGCGGTGACACTCTCCATCAGTGAGAGCAGTCTTGCTCACTTGGGTTGTAAAGGGTTCAGGGCATCGAAATGTTGCCGCCGAGAATAGGCACGGCTTTGACATTGCGAGTGAGTTTCGCTATGGGAATGTAAAGGTCAGCGGTAAAGGACACACGGATGATTGTCCCAGGCTCGGCGGTCATGATGGGGGGAATGTTTGCGTTCTCTCGAAGAACTTGGTTGACGATCGAATTCAGGGGATTCGACAGAGCATCGACGCTCGCTCCCAAAGCTTGCTGCTGCGCCTGTTGGCGAGCAAGCGCCCCCGCAGAGCCGTCGGTCGCAGGTGGCGAGAGAGAAGACGAGAGATATGTGATGCCGTAGATGCCCGTGGCGTTGAGAAGGGAGAGAAGCGAGGCCAAGCCAAATCGCTGTTTGTAGCGTCGGTTGATTTTGCCCGGCAACCCGATTGCTCCTGCGATGTCAGCCAAAGGATCGGACAACAATACGCTCTGTCCGTTTGGCTTGATGACTCGCTTCCATACGACAATCGCGCGTGTGGCGCCTTGGCTGTCGAAGGGCAAGGACTCGCCGATAAAAACCGATCCTGCGGGCACCAAAACATTGCGATTGTCCGCCGAATACAGGTTGCGCGACGAGACGGCTTGGACAGCACCTGCCACCGCCGAGTTGAATCTGTTTCTTAAAACCAGCTCTGCCGTTTGGTCTTGCGTGATGAGGCGTGAGCGATCGACAGGCGGCGAAAACACCCTTTCTTTGTCCAAACCAATCGACTTGTAGTCGGTATCTTGCTGAACGGTCAAAGGATCGCGGCTGCTTCTGTTGAGAAGCGTCAGGTTGCTTTGCTCGCGTAGCGATTCCAACCCTCGCAAAAAAAGCTGTTCTTGCGCTGACATCCTTGTTGCCGACTCTCCTTTTTTGGGGTCTCCGAAATTGTAGATCTGAGCAATCCCGACGACTTTGAGTCGAACAGGCTTGAGGGAGGCAAAGACGAAGTCGATTTGTGCGTCAAGCACGAGTTCTTTGTCGGGGCTCCACACGAGAACAAAAGAGCAATTGTCGCCTGGCGCGAACATCTTTGTCTCTAGACACTTTGAAGCGTCTAGAGACAGGGAAGGAATGTTGGGAGACATGAGAATGCTTTTGACTTCGAGCGTGGTGCCGCCGGAGTTTGCGAAAGTGACGAACTGTTTTTTGACAACCCCTGTTTCGACCTGTTGAAAATCGATTCTTTGAACGGAAAAATTGGGTTTGGCAGGCAAGCGTGTCTCTTCGATCTCGCCTGAGAACGGGATTTTGACGGGCGAGTTTGTGGCGCTGCCTACGATGGTGAGTTCCGCGCTCTGGATGCCTTTTGGCAGATTGCTCCCAAATTGCAGGGTGATCGAGCAACCCGCGTCGCCAGGCAGCAGATTGTTTGCCGTGCAGGATTCTTGCTCGATGACAAGTCCTGCGGTCGTCTCCAAGCTGGAGATCGTCAAGATCTTTTCCCCGCTGTTTGAGACCAGCAGAACCTTTTCTTTCGTGCGCTCTCCTGTGATCACCCCGAAATCGTGCGCGACAAAGTCGGTCTCTATGATGGCTCCCTCAGGCACAAAAAATTCGTCTTTGTTGGGAGGATCGATGTTCTCTTCGATTGTCTTGTCAGCTTGCCGGGTGCCTATAGGCAGAAAGGCAAAGGACGCAACCGCTACTGCCAACACAAACAGCAGCGCGATAGATTTCAAGGGATTTTCTTTGACAAAGCGCAGAATACCCTCTGCTTTGGGCAGGAGTTTTTTCATGACCCTCTTCTCTTGTATTCGACGCAGATCACGGTTTTTCCGTAGCGGAGCGTGAAGTTACCAACGGCGTGAATCTCGATCACGTTGTTCTTTTTGCCCTTGTGAAAGTAAACAAACCGCGTCCGCTGACGCTGCAACCCATGCCCGTCGCATTGACGGGAGTGTCTATGTTGTCTGTCCTTTGTAGGAC
>JABACB010000005.1 GCA_014237925.1 Alphaproteobacteria bacterium | reverse complement strand
TACCTGCGTTCCCTATGCGCCCTGATGTCTAATGACATGTCTGTAGCGCGAGCGCATGCTCGTCAGGAAGCACGAGCGTTCGCGCTACAGACAAATGCTATACCGAGTTACGAGCCTTGTAGTGTGTTTCTGCGAAACGCGCTTTTGGTAGGGAACTTGGGATAGGGAGCTTGGGGTAGAGAGTTTGGGATAAGGAAGAGGTTGCGCTCTGTGCGCGAGTGCGCTTGGGTACGGTTTTTTGCGTGTGGACTCTTTTGACTTAACTTTAAGGCTGTCTCGCTCCGCCATTCGCCATGCCTTTTTTGCGAAGCGAACGAGAGACGACTCGTACCTGCGTTCCCTATGCGTCCTGATGTCTAATGACATGTCTGTAGCGCGAGCGCGTGCTCGTCAGGAAGCACGAGCGTTCGCGCTACAGACATGCTACACCGACCGCAGACATGCTGCATCGCATGACGAGACTTGTAGCGCGTTGGATAGGAGCTTGGGGTAAGGAAGAGGTTGCGCTCTGTATGCGAGTGCGTTTGGGTGGTGAGTTTTTTTTGTAGCGAGGGATGGGGCTGGCTCGTGCCTGCGTCTCCTATGCGCCCTATATGCCCTATGCGTTTTCTTATCGCGCACGGGGATTCGCTTCCCCCCGAAACTATCGCACCGCCTCCGCCGCCTTGAACAGCGCACGCGCTTTGTTCTCACATTCCTCAAACTCACGCTCGGCAACAGAATCGGCAACAATTCCCGCCCCCACCTGAACATGCAACCTGCCCCCCCGCACGACCGCCGTGCGCAGAGCAATGCAAGTATCCAAATCGCCGTTCGCCCCCAACCACCCGATTCCCCCTGCGTACAAACCCCTCGCGTGCGGCTCCAACGCCGTGATGATCTGCATGGCACGTACCTTCGGCGCTCCCGAAACCGTTCCCGCCGGAAATCCTGCAACTAGCGCATCCAACGCATCCTTGTCTTCGGCAAGCCGCCCCTCCACATGCGAGACGATATGCATCACTTGACTGTAACGCTCGATGCCGAACCGCTCGGTCAGACGCACGGAGCCCGCACGCGAAACTCGCCCTACATCGTTGCGTCCCAAATCGATCAACATGAGATGCTCGGCTCGCTCCTTCTCGTCCGCCAAGAGCTCCTGCTCCAAAGCCCAGTCCTCGGCAGCGCTGGCGCCGCGCGGACGCGTTCCCGCAAGCGGACGCAGCACGACCTTGTCCGCGGTCACGCGAACTAAAGTCTCAGGGCTGGAGCCCGCAACAATCCCGTCCTCGCCGAAGTCCAAGAAGTACAAGTAAGGCGAAGGATTCACCCGCCGCAACGCGCGATAGTAGGCGAAAGGATCGCTTTCGAAAGGACAGGAAAAACGCTGGCTCAAGACAACCTGAAAACAATCGCCTGCAGCGATATGCTCTTTCGCGCTCGCCACATGAGACAGAAAGTCCGTGCGCCTTGTCGTCGAAGAAACAGGACGAGGGCAGGGCGAAGAAGCGAGCGACCGCCAGTCGCCAGCCTCGGTCAAGGGCGCACGCAACCGCGCAAGCCCTTCCTCCAACAGCCTCTCGGCAACACGATAGGCCTCTGTCGCACTCCGCTTTCTGTAGAGCGAGGCATGACTGCTTGCCACTAGCCACACGCAAGACTTGAGCGAATCGAAGACCGCCGTCAGGGCAGGGCGGATGAAAAACCACTCCGGCATGCCTAAGGGATCGGGCTTGCGTTCGCCGAGCTCTTCGAATTGTCGCACCGTCTCGAAGCCCATGTAGCCGAACAAGCCCGAAGACATCGGAGGAAAATCTTGTGGAGAATCAACAGGATCGATACGCGATTCCGCCCACAGCGCGCGCAAGCCTGCAATCCCCTTCTTTTCGAAAGGAACAAATTCTGCTTCCTTCGATTCTGCCTCCTGCGATTCTGGCTCGTTGTCCGCTCGACAAACCTCGATATCCCCCCCGACGCAGCGCACGAGCAAGTCCGGAGCGAGCGCGATAATACTATAGCGTCCGCGATGTCGTCCGCCCTCGACCGACTCGAACAGGCAAGAATGTCGTGCCCGATGTCGTGCCTGCCCGTTCGTCTCACCCTCGCAAGAGCCAGAGCAAGAGCCAGAGGAAGAGGAGGAAGAAGAAGAAGAGGAGGAAGAGGAAGAAGAAGAGAAGGAGTAAGGGGCGCGCGTCATCTTCAACCACGCCGAGACGGGCGTCTCCAAATCGGCAGAACAACAGCTCCACAGAAGCTGCGCAACACCCCGCTCGTGGCGCGCACGAAACTCGGCGGCGGCGGGAAAACACTCCATAGCAATCAAAGGCGAGTCAAGGGTGAGTCAAAGGCGAGTCCAGCCCCCGAAGAGACTCAAGGAGCTAGCCCTGTTGCTTGGAACTCTGCGAAAGCCTCCTCGTCGATGCGCAACTTCGATCGGCGCTGCAACGCTTGACGATAGCTGGAAACAGGCAAGGCACTCTCGGCAACAAGCCTTCCTGCGAACGCTTCAACTTCCGCGGCGGTGAAAGAAAGCACGGCAGGGCGACGCACGGAGGCAAGCCTCACGACAACATCTCCCCCCTCGCCGCGTGCGATCAGCACATCGCCCTTGCGCGCTTGAAACAGGGAGGCGAGGAAGTCCGCATCCCAGTCTTGAGCGTTGCGCGCAACCGTGCTGTTCGACAGGGAAATTCCCTCCCTCTGCGCAACGCGTTTCAAGCCCTCCTGCGCCGTCCCCTCTGTCGTTCCTTCTGTCGTTCCTTCTTGCCTGACCGCCTCAGCAAGGCTTTCTGCACGCGCTCGCTGTTGCTCGTACCTCGTCAAGTCTCGATAGACCGCCAAGATCGCCGCTCGCTTTTCGCTGAGGGAGGCTTGTCGAGATTCTTGCCTTTCGCGCAACTCCAGCAGAAGGGCTTCGGTGCGCCCGTCCTTGCCTTCGGTTTCGAAGGCTTGCGCCAGCTCCCCCTCGGCGGCGAGTGCAAAGCCGAGCGTCAAGAGTTCGCGCTCCTCCTCTTCGGACATCTGACCCCAGAGAAGCTGCGCTTTCGTTCCGTCGGTCTGCGATTTCTCTGCGTCGATGAGCGGGGTTGTCTCAAGGGTCAAGTCCAGCGTCTCTGCGATCTCGGCAAGCGACGCGCCTGCAAACAGCATGTCTTCTGCTTGCGACACGGCTTCGGCATAATGTTGTGCGGAGCGCTCTTGCAACAGCCTCTTCGTCAAGGCGGGACGCACCGCCTCGAAGCTCGGCACACGCATCGGCAAGACCCTCTCCAATCGAAGCAAGTACCAACCCAAGCCTCCTTTCGTGAGGACAATCTCGCCCTCCTGCGCCATGGCAAAAACGCCGTTTGCAATTTCCTCGTCGAGCAGATCTTCGCGTGCTTGCTCTTCGAGCCGCAGGGGAGCGACAGAAAACTTGGCTGCCACCTCGGCGAGGTTCGCGCCGCTTTCCAGCAAAGCCTCGGCACTGCGCGCCTCCTCCTCTTCGGCGAAGAAGAGTTGGAGAAAGGAGCGTCTCTCCTCTTCGCTGAACTCCTCCTTGCGCTCCTCGTAGTATTCGCGCACGAGCGTCTCGTCGATAGAGGTTTCGGACGCACGCGCGAGCGTTGCATAGGCGAATCGCCGATACTCCGGCAAACGAAACAAAGTCTGCTCTTTTTGCATGAAGGACTTCAACGCCCCGTCGCCCGGATCAGAGACCGTAGCAAGCGAAGGCAACGGCAGGCGTAGAACTTGTAGCTCGCGCTGCTCCCGCCTTTCCGCCAAGAGCTCGCGCAAGAACTTATCGGGCAGCGAGAGCTCGAACGAAAGGCTTTCCAAAAGGCTAGTTTGCAGCAGGCGCGTTTGCAACTCTTGCAGATAAGCTTGCTCGCTCAAGCCCGTCTGTCGCAAGAAGGAGAGGAATCGCCAGCTTGCGAACTTCCCGTCTTCTCCTGCGAACGTCGGTTCTTCTGCGACGGTTTTCTGCAAGACGGAGGGCGGAACGCTGAGCCGCAAGTCTTCGGCGGCTCTGTGCAACAAGGCTTGTCCGATCATACGGTCCAAGACGAGCCTCGGCAGAGGTCCTGCCAGCAGTTGTTCGTTCGTCAAGCCCTGAGCGCGAAAGGTTGCGGTCGCGCGCTGCCAGTGTCGAGCGAAGGATTGCCTGTCGATGGCAATTCCTTCTCCCTCAGCCACCAGCTCCGCAGCAGGAGACACCAGCCTGCGCAAGACATCGCCGATGCCCCAAACGCCAAAGCTTACGATCAGGATGCCGAAAAGGCTGTAGCGTAGCCACGGCGACGCGATCGAAGCCTTGATGGACTGCAACATCTCGTATCAGGGTTGTTCGAAGCGTGCGATCAGGGCGGAGCTGTCGGAACGCCGATGTCGTCCGAGGGCTATCAGCTCTTCGTAGTAGCCGACGACTTCCTCGACGAGCGCCAAGGGTGCGCCGTTGCGTCGTCCTTCTTCAAGACAATAGCGCAAGTCTTTGAGCATCCACTCGCTTGCAAAGCCGAAATCGAACTTTCCTTCGCACATGGTCTCGCCGCGGTTGTCCATCTGCCAGGATTGTGCCGCGCCTTTTCGGATCGCCTGCAAGAGTTTGCCTCTATCGAGTTTCGCGCGTTTGGCAAAGTGCAGTCCTTCCGCCAAGCCTTGCAAGACGCCGGCGATACAGATTTGATTGACCATCTTTGCCAGCTGTCCGCTGCCGCTTTCGCCCATGAGCAGGCATTCGCGCGCGTAGCACTGCATGGCGGGCAACGCGCGTTCGTAGGCTGGTTTTTCGCCGCCGCACATCACGGTGAGCTTTCCGTCTTGCGCGCCTTTCTCGCCGCCGGAGACGGGGGCGTCGATGAAGGATATCCCTGCCGTCTTTGCTGCTTGGAAGGTCTCGCGGGCGAGCTGTGCCGAGGTTGTCGTGTGGTCGACGAGAACCGAGGCTTCGTTCGTCGCTTTCAAAACACCTTCTTCGCCGTGCAAGACGGCGCGTACATCCTCGTCGCCGCCGAGGCACAAGAAGACGATCTCCGCTCCTTCGACGGCTTGTCGCGGCGAGGTTGCGACTTCTCCTTTGTAGGTCTTTGCCCAGCGCGCCGCTTTCTCGCTGCTACGATTGTAGACCTTGACGCTATGACATGGACTTGGACTTGCTGTTGGACTTGCTGTTGCCAAGTGTCCTGCCATAGGAAAGCCCATCGCACCCAGTCCCAAAAAGCTCACGCGCATTGTTCTTGCTCTTTCGTTCGTGTTTTTTCATTCATGTTGTTCATTTGTACGCCCTTCGAGCGTTTTTTGCAACGCCTCCCAAGCGATGCCTCGTCTTGTTGCGAGCAGCGCGCTCGTGCGCACGAAGGGGGAGGGGGTTGCGCCTGTTTTGATTTCTGCGAGCCGTCCTCCTGCGCTTTCGAGGAGAAATCCTCCGGCAGCGTGATCCCAGGGCCAGAGGCTGTTGTAGTAGGAGAAATCGGTGCGCCCGCGTGCCAAATCGACGAAGTCCTGTCCTGCGCAGCGCACGGAGGGGAGGCGTTCGATGCGTCGTTCGTCGTAAGGGAGGGACTGTTTTGTCCAGGAGATCCGACCGCGCGGCAGGGCGGCACAAAAAGAAGAGGAAGAGGAAGAGGAAGAGGAGGAAGAGGAGGGAGAGGGGGGAGGGGAGAATGCGTCCAGCGCGATGTCGTCGACAAAAACACCTTCGCCAAGACGCGCGTGCATCGTGCAATTGTCGCTGTGTGCGTAGATCCAGCTTGCGCAAATGTGCTGGTCGTAGACGAGGGCGACCATGGAGCAGAAGACGGGCGAGCGTTTGACGAAGTTGCGCGTGCCATCAAGCGGATCGACGAGCCAAACAGGGCGTTTGTTGCGTGTGCGTAAGAAGGATTGCAGGCGGTTTTTGTCGTTGGCGATGCCCTCCTCGCCGAGCACGACGGAGTTCGGCAGGATGTCGCGCAGTCCTCGGTCGAGAAAACTTTCCGCTTCCAAGTCGGCTTCTGTGACGAGCGAATCGGCGCCTTTGCGATAAATGTGGCGGTCTTCGAGCGTATGAAAACGCGGCAGCAAGATCTTCTCGACGCAGGCGCGCAACAGATCGGAGACGCTACGACGGCTGGGAATCTCGCCTTCGCTCGCGTCAGCGCTCTCGTGAAGATTCTCTTGTGCCATCGACAAGCCATAGCACAGAGGAGGGGCGGGCAGGCGTTTTGTTGACAAAAACTTGACAAAAACTTGGCAAGAAAAACTTGACAAGAAAAACTTGCCTGCAAAGAAAAAACAGGCTAAAAGTCTTTTTTCTTGCGCTCGGCGAAGTGATTCTTTGAAGCAATTCAGCGATTCTTTCGAAGCGATTCTTGCGAAGCGATTCTTGCGAAGCGATTCTTGCGGAGCGATCCTTGCGGAGCAATTCGTTCGGAGCAATTCTTTAGCGTTCCTTTTGGGAGTTTGGCATGAAGGCTTTCTTGCTTGTCGTCGATCTGTTGCTCGCGTGTGCAATCGTCTTGGTGGTGTTGATCCAGCGCGGCGACAGCGGCGGAGCGCTGGGGATCGGCGGCGGAGGCGGCGGACTCTTCAGCGCGCGCGGCAAGGCGAACTTCCTGACGCGTACGACGGCGATCTTGGCTACTCTGTTCTTTGCAACTAGCCTCGGGCTTGCCTACCTCGCCAAGAAGGACAATCCCGCCTCCATCATCGAGAACATCGAGCAGGGGGCGACACAAGAGACGCAACAGCAAGAGGGCAGCACAGAACAACCGCAGGACGATGTTCCCCTCGCTCAGTAGCAAGAAGCCTCCTTCTGCGCACGCGGAGAAGGGGCGTGAGGGAAGTTGTCTTGAAGAGCGGGTCACACAAGGATGATTTGACAGGATGGGTGAAGGGCAGGCTACGAACTTTGTTTTTATCACGGGGGGAGTCGTCTCTTCGCTAGGCAAGGGGGTCTCCGCTGCTGCAATCGCATCCCTGCTTCAGGCGCACGGCTACAAGGTGCGCACGCGCAAGCTGGACCCGTACCTGAACATCGATCCTGGCACGATGAGCCCGTACGAACACGGAGAGGTGTTCGTGACGGAAGACGGAGCAGAGACCGATCTCGACTTGGGACACTACGAGCGCTTTACAGATGTTCTGGCGACAAAGAACGACAACATCACGACAGGACAGATTTACAAAAATCTTTTGGAGGAGGAGCGCAAGGGCGTAGGCAAGCTTTTGGGACGCACGATGCAGATCGTGCCGCATGTGACGGATGCCATCAAAGAGTTTGTGATGGCAGAACTTTCGAACGAAGACTTCGTGCTTTGCGAGATCGGCGGAACGGTAGGCGACATCGAGAGCCTTCCTTTCTTGGAGGCGATCAGGCAAATCGGCAACGATTTGGGACGCGCGCGCGTCTTCTACATTCACATGACATTACTGCCTTACATGCGCGCTGCGGGCGAGTTGAAGACGAAGCCTACGCAGCATTCGGTCAAGGAGCTGTTGTCTGTGGGCATTCAGCCTGACATGCTGATCTGCCGCGCCGAGAGCGCCGTCGAGGACAAAGCACGCTTGAAAATCTCGCGCTTTTGCAATGTGGCGGCGGAATCGGTGGTCGCCGCTCCTGACTTGGAGTCTTGCTACGAAATTCCTGTCTGCTATACGAAGGCGCATGTCGACCGCCTGCTTCTGAAACACTTCCGTCTGCCGTCCAAAACGAAAGCTCCAGACGCACGCTGGCAAAAAATCCTTCATGCGACAAAAAGCAAAACAGAGCGAGTCGTCATTGCCATCGTCGGAAAATATACGGGATACGGCGACGCTTACCTGTCGCTTGTGGAAGCCTTGCGGCACGGCGGGCTGGGCAACAACACCGAGGTGGATATCGCGTGGCTGGAATCGGAAAAACTGGAAGCTCCCACATTTCCTGAAAAATTCTTCGAAAATGTAGGAGGAATCCTGATCCCCGGAGGTTTCGGAGAAAGAGGGAGCCAAGGCAAAATCGACGCTGTTCGCTTCGCCCGCACGCGCAAAATTCCTTTCTTGGGAATTTGTTTCGGCATGCAAATGGCGGTGATCGAGTATGCGCGCAACATGCTCGGGCTGGAGGGAGCCATCTCGACCGAGTTTTCCAAAAAAAGCAACAGCAACGCAGAAACCGTCGTTTGCATGCAACACGAGTCCTTCTTCGAAGAGGCAAGCAAGGAGAAGGGAGGAACGATGCGGCTGGGCGCCTATCCCTGTACAATCAAAAACAAGACGCTTGCCTACAGCATTTACCAATGCAGCGAAATATCCGAAAGACACCGACATCGCTACGAAATCAACTGGCAATACTTGGAGCGATTCGAAAAGAAAGGAATGCTCTTCTCAGGAACTTCTCACATAGGAATCAAAGCCAAGGCAACAAACGGAAGTGCCGAAAAAAACGATACGGAGGAGGCAGAAAACGGACTCAAAAACGGACTCTTTGGCAACCAAAACTTCTCCTTGCCTACTTGTCGCTCTCATGGCTCCAACCATCTGATTCTGCCTGAGATCGTCGAGCTTTCGCAAGAGCAGCATCCTTGGTTTTTGGGCGTGCAATTCCATCCCGAGCTGAAATCGCGTCCCTTCGCCCCCCATCCCATCTTCCGCCATTTTGTCGAAGCTGCAAGCAAGCATGGAAAACTCGTCTAGCACCAACTCGTCTAGCACCAAAAAGACCGATGCTCGCGCGCAAAATTTGCCCAAAGTTTTGCCCGAAAAATCGCCTGAAGATTTGCCGCCCGAAAAATCGCCTGAAGATTTGCCAAAAAACTTCCAGCAACAAAACCGTATCGCCATTCTCGACTTCGGCAGCCAAGTCACCCAGCTGATCGCTCGACACCTGCGTCAAGCCGGCGTCTACAGCCACATCTTTCCTTACAGCCGCGATGCGGTGGAACGCATCGAAGCCTTCGACCCCCAAGGCATTGTTCTATCAGGAGGACCGAAAAGCCTGCTCGAAGAAAACACTCGCATCGACAACAGGATCTTTGCGCTCGAAAAACCTCTGCTCGGCATCTGCTACGGAGAGCAGATCCTCTGCCGAGAACTCGGCGGCAAGCTGGAGCGGGCGCAAGACAGCGAATACGGACCCGCCCAACTGGAGATCGTGGAAGATTGCCTCCTCTTCGACAAAGAAAAGCACGCCGTCTGGCGAGCAGGCGCGAGTGTTCCCGTGTGGATGAGCCACACCGACAAGATCGCAAGCCTGCCGCAAGGCTTCCGCACGAAAGCCCGTACCGCCAAAGCTCTCTACGCCGTCATCGCCGACGAAAAAAGACGATTCTACGGATTGCAATTCCATCCCGAAGTCTCGCACACGCAAGCAGGAGATAGGCTGCTTGCCAACTTCGCGCACAAGGTGTGCCACTGCACAGGCGCGTGGCAGGCAGAAGAGGCGATCGCGCAAGCGGTCGAGAACATTCGTTCGCAAGTAGGCGAAGGCAGGGTGTTGTGCGCCATTTCGGGCGGGGTCGATTCGACCGTCGCAGCCCTGCTGATCCAACGGGCGATCGGCGAGCGTCTGCATGCCGTCTTCATCGACAACGGACTGCTGCGCGAAGGCGAGGCGGCAGAGGTCGAGCTCTCCTTGCGCCCTTACTTCGGCGACAACCTGTTGTGCGCAGACGAAAGCGAGCGTTTTTTGCAAGCGCTCTGCGGGATCACCGATCCTGAAAAGAAGCGCAAGACGATCGGCAATCTCTTCGTGCAGTGCTTTGAAAAAATCGCGCAACAGATTGAAAACACTCACGGGAATAGAGAGCATGGAAAGAGGAAGCATGGAAAAAGCAAAATAGAGTTTTTGGGGCAAGGGACGCTCTACCCCGATGTGATCGAATCGCTGCCTGCGCACGACGCGTCTCCGTCGCGAACGATCAAATCGCACCACAATGTCGGCGGCTTGCCCGAGCGCATGGCCATGCGCCTCGTCGAGCCTCTGCGTTTTTTGTTCAAGGACGAAGTGCGCGAGATAGGCAAGAAGCTCGGCGTTGCCGAACACTTCCTTGCCAGGCATCCCTTTCCCGGACCAGGGCTCGCCGTGCGCCTCCCCGGCGAAGTGACGAAAGAACGCTGCAGCATCTTGCGTCGCATCGACCAAGTCTTCCTGCGCGCTTTAAGAAACGAGGGGCTGTACGATGCAATTTGGCAAGCCTTCGCCGTGCTGCTACCCGTCACCAGCGTAGGCGTGATGGGGGATGCGCGCAGCGTCGAAGCCTGTTGTGTGTTGCGCGCCGTCGTCTCTGAGGACGGCATGACCGCGCGACCCTATCCGTTCACCCCTGATTTTCAGGCGAGGATTGCCGCTGAGATCGTCAACGAAGTTTCGGGGGTCAACCGCGTCCTTTACGACTGCACGGGCAAGCCGCCTGCGACGATAGAATGGGAGTAGATAGAAAATCTACGAGCCTAGAAAAGTATCTGTGTGCTTCGTCGCGCTCGTACGCAAGATAACGCCCAAGACAATACTCAAGACAATACTCAAGACAATATCCGATATCACACCTAATACGATATCGAGAGGACGCACAACAAACAACCGACGCGCTCGCGCCATCGCGCAACAAACAGCCGCCGCCGCACGAAGAAACACAACACACACGGAATCTCCGCTAGAAGCTAGAAGCTTGACCCCGGCTCTTTTAAGAAAACCTCCTCTTGCGATGTGGAAACACGTCCCAAAATAATGTTGCGGTGAGGATAACGACCGAAACGCTCGACGATCGTCCGATGACGATGCTCGTAGTCCAAGGTCATGACAAACTCTTCCCCCTCATCCGCCAAAGATTCGAACAAAGGAATGGCGGTATCGTGAATCGCAAGCGACTCGCTGTGCATGTAAGGCATATAGACGAACATGCGTTGCGAGGGCGGCAGCGCCTTGTCCGCCTCCGTTGCAACCGCCTCTTGCGCCAAGCACAGCGCCGCGCCGTCTTGTGCGAAGGCGGCAGCCTTTCCGCGATGGATGTTGCGTGAAAACTGGTCCAGCACGACGATTTCCGCCAAGCGTCCCTCAGCCGTCGTGCGCCAAGCAAACAGCTCGCCTTGCGAGGCTTGCGCTTGCACCACGCCGAAACGTTTTCTGATCGCTTCGTCGCGCTCAGGGTTCGCTTCAAAACGTTGCTTGCCGGCAAGCTCTTCAAACCAAAAGGTCAGGACTTCCGAATGCTCCATCTTCATGCTCTCTTGCTTCATGCTCTCTTGCTTCATGCTCTCTTGCTTCATGCTCTCTTGTTTCTTGTGCTTGGATTTTCTTTGCCGAAGCTTGACTGCCTCTTGTCCTTACTCCCTTTGTCCTTACTCCCTTTGTCCTTACTCGCTTATAGCGTAACGAAGATTTTCGCGCTAGACTCTTCTTCATGCGCGAGGTTCTCTTCGAGTTTGTGCCACGAGGTCGTCATGTCAAGGTGAGCGCACTCGATCCGCAAACTTTCACGGAAGCGGTGATCGTCGGAGACGCGCGACAGGATGTCGAGGTTCTCAAAGCGGTTGCGACGAAGAAGCTGTACTACCTGCTCGCCAAACAAAGGCGAGAACGCCAAGGACGGGCAGGCAAAAGCAGCTAGAAGGGCAACTAGAGAGGGGCAGCTAGAAGAGCAGATAGAGGGGCAGCTAGAGCCGCGAGGCGCAGAGGCGCACGCAGGCAACTACTCTAGGGCAAGCCGATCAGAGCGTTGCTTCTCCTCGTGTATTTCTCCTCGTGTATTTCTCCGTGTATTCCTCCGCGCATTTCTCTCAGCGTATCTTTTGCAGGATGGGCAAGAGATCGTCGTGTCCGAGTTCTCTGGCGACAGAGAGCGAAGTTTCCCCCTTGCTGTTGCGCGCCGAAACATCGGCACCCGCAAACAGCAAGGCTTCGACCAAGTCCGTTTTTCCTGTGCGTGCGGCGTAGACCAAGGGCGTGTTTCCCGCGTTGTCGCGTTCGTTGATATTGCCTCTGCCGTCGCCCAAAGTTTTCAACAGAGACTTGACGGCATCGGTGTTGCCGCGCTTGGCTGCAATATGCAAAGGGATCATGCCGTTTTTGTCTTTGGCGTGCGGGTCGGCGCCGCGGCGCAAGAGTCTTGCGAAGATGCGCAAGTGACCGTTTGCAACGGCGACGCACAAGGGGGTGTGCGCCTCTGCGTCGCCGCTCTCCAAGTTTGTTTCCTGTTGCGACGAAAGCAGCTCGACGATTCCCTCGTGTCCGTCGCGCGACGCCAAGAACAGGGGGGTCAGTCCCTGTGCGTTGTAGGTGTTGATGCTCGCTCCTTGTTGCAACAAGAGCTTCGCCACCTCTTCGTGTCCGCCCAAGGCAGCGTAGTGCAAGGGGGAGAGCCCGAAGTTGTTTTTGAGATCGACCAAGTTCGACAGATCAACAGCGTTCGCAGAGGAGGCGGTGTCGCCTCCGACCTTCGAGGCAAGAAATTTTTCGACGCGTTGGCGTAGCCCGTGGTTTTCGAGAAAGAGCAATCTTGCGGTCAAATCACGATGTCCCTGCCGTGCGGCGATGTGCAAGGGGGTTGTTCCGTTGTGGTCGCGCGCATGCGCACGCTCTCCCATCATCTTGATGAGCCTGGGTGCGATGGCTTGGCTTCCGTACTGGGTTGCCACATGCAGGGGCGTTGCACCGCCGTCGTCGGCAGCGAAGACATCGGCGCCGATGTCGAGCAACATCAAGACGATCTCCTCGTTTCGTGTCGCTACCGCCAAATGCAACGGCGAGCGTCCTCGTATGCTTGGAGAGTAGCTCCCCTCAGGCTTGTAGTTCGGATCGACCCCTTGGTCGATGAGAAACTGCACAGATTCGACCGAGCCTGTCGAGATCGCGCTGTGCAACGCCAGCATGCCGAATTTGTCCGTTTCTGTGAGAAGCTCCTTGCCGCCTTTCAGAAACAAACGTTTCGCTGCGTCCAAGTCTTGCGAGCGAAGCGCTTCGTGGAACGGATAGGTTGTCTTTGGCGTCTGCGCCTCGCTCGGATGTACGCTCCACAACAGGAGGCACAAAAGAGCATGAAAGCAAAACGCACCCAACAAGCAAGGGAGGGGAGCGCGGTTTGCGGAGTAGTTTTTCGTCATGGTGACTCTTCCTTTCGTTGTGTCATTTTTTTTCTGTTTCTTCTCCCTTTCGGTTTCCTCTCCCTTGTTTCGAATCAACGCAAGACGGAGAGAACTTCGTCGTCTCCCCGTTCTTCCGCGATGTCTTGTGCGGTTTCGTTTTTCCTGTTGCGCAAGCTGCTGTTTGCTCCTGCTTGTAAGAGCTCTCTGACCAGCTCCTTTCTGCCCGTTTTCGTCGCGTAGTGAAGAGGAGTGTTCCCGAGCTTGTCGCGTTCGTCGATGTTGCCCTTTCTTTTCTTCAAGACCCTCAGCAGGGCAACAACCACTTCCCCATGCCCGCGTTGCGCCGCGATGTGTAGCGGAAGCATGCCGTCGTTGTTTTTGGCGTGCGGGTCTGCGCCGCTCTGCAAGAGTCGTACGACGATGCGCAAGTGTCCGTTCATCACAGCGATGCTCAAGGGGCTGTGAGCGAGCGCGTCGCCGCCTTCCAAGTTGATTCCATTAAGCTCGGAGAGGATCTCGACGATCTCTGTGCGTCCTGCGCGCGCCGCCACAAACAAGGGGGTTAGCCCTTGTTTGCTGGTGATGTTGAGCTTTGCGCCATGCTCCAACAGCAGTTCGACAGCCTCCTCGTGCCCGCCCAGCGACGCGTAGTGCAGCGACGAGAGCCCGAAATTGTTTTGCGTATTGACCAGTCCCGCTCGCCAACGTCGTGCAATCTCTTTCGAGAGCCCCGATTCGCTTGACAGCAATTTTTTCAACCGTTTGCTCAAGGCAATTTTCTCTAAGTCGCCCAAAAAGAGCAATTTTGTGATGATGATCTCTCTGCCATGCCTTGAGGCAAGGTGGAGGGAGGTCGTTCCGTTCTTATCGCGGATATGCGCTCGCTCGCCTTTGATTTCGATCAGCCTTGTCGCGACGCGAATCCTTCCGTACTGCACCGCCAAATGCAGGGGCGTGATCCCGTTGTTGTCTTGAGCGAAGACATCGACACCGGCATCGACGAACAGATCGATCACTTGCGTGTTGCCCGTCGCAACCGCCAAGTGCAAGGGCGAGCGTCCGCGCACCAGCGGAGAGAATCCACCTTGCGGGATGTAGCGAACATCGGTGCCTTGGTCGATCAGAAACTCGATCGCCTCCATGGATCCCAACGAAGCGGCACTGTGAAGAGGCAGCATGCCGAAGCTGTCGGTCTCCGTCAGCAGCGCTCCCCCTCGTTCGTCGAGCAGACGCTCTGCCTCCACGAAGTCTTGAAGGCGGATGGCGTTGTGAAAAGGATGGTCGATCTCTTGCGCCTGCGCTCCGCCCTGATGCGCCGAGCTCCACCACAAGAGGCACAAGAAGCACAAGAGGGCGCGGCGGAGGCCGAGCCGCCCGAGCGCATCTAAAGAGAGGATCTCTAGAGAGGGGAGAAAGCGGGGGAGGACATTGTTTGCCGAGCGCATGCTTTTTTCTCTCAACAACCTCAGCGCAAGACGGAGAGGACATCGTCGTGTCCGAGTTTTCGTGCAATATCTTGCGCCGTTTCGTCCTCTTTGTTGCGCAAGTTGCTGTCTGCTCCCGCTTGCAGCAGCTCTTCGACCGCGCCTTTCTTGTCGGCTTGCGTTGCGTAGTGCAAGGGAGCGTTGCCGAGGCTATCGACAGCATTCGGGTTGATCCCTTCCGTCTTCAAGATCACGATGAGAGACTTGGTCTCTCCGCCGCTGGCAGCGTGGTGCAGAAGATTTTTTCCCGCCTTGTCTTGGCGGCGCGCATCGAAGCCGCGCTGCAAGAGCCTGCCAGAGATATCGCCGTTGCCGTTGGCAAGCGCGACGGAGAGCGATGTCATGCCTTCTTCGTTTGCTACATCGATGTCGATCGACTTTTCGGACAGAAGAAGGACAACGACTCGCTTTCGATTGTCGCGCGCAGCCAGATAGAGCGGCGTAACCCCCTGATTGTTGATGGCGTTGATTTTTGCTCCGTTCTCGATCAAAAGCTCGATGAGATCTTCGTGTCCGCCGCTGGCGGCGTAGTGCAGAGGGGTCAGTCCGTATCCGTTGCGCACGCTGATTTTGCCTTTCAGATCGATCAGCTTGGCGGCAAGGACGCCTCTTCCGTATTGCGCCGCCAAGTGCAACGGCGTTGTTCTGTTCGCATCATGGGCGTGGACTTTCTTGCCCATGCGCGCCATGAGCAATTTCGCCGCTCGCAGACGTCCGTACTGGATAGCCAAGTGCAAGGGCAGAACGCCGTTCCTGTCGCCTGCGAAAAGGTTCGCGCCCTTGTTGACCAACAATTCGACGAAATCGAGATTGGCAGAGGTGACAGCGATATGCAAGGGGGTCCTGCCGCGCAGAATCCAGTCGTTGCCTTCACGCGGCTTGGCGTTCGGATCGGCACCGTAGCGCTCCAGCAACAAGCGTCCGATCTCAAAGTTGTCCGTCGAGCTGGCGTAGTGCAGAGGCAGCATGCCGTAGCTATCGGGCTGCAAAAGAACTTTCTTGCCTAGATTGGAAAGAAGGCGGCTCGCCTCTTCGGTCTTTCCTGCTCGAATGGCATCGTGAAGGGGATAGACTTCCTCTGTTTCCTGCTCCGCTTCTTGTGCCTGCGCCGTCTTGGAAAAAACCGACCCCGCTACAAAAGAGGTCGCCACAAAAGACAAGAAAAGCGGCACGAAGAAGCAACGCACCACATCGTTCGAGCATTCTCGTTCAAGCCTCGCCAGCCAATAGGCGGGCAGGCGGTGGCGCAAATTGCACAACAAGTTGCACAACAAGTTGCACAAGCTATTTCCTGGCGAAGCCATCCCTGGCGAAGCCGTAAGATTCGTAAGGTTCGTTGCGTTCATGGCAATATCCTCTCAAAGAAAGAATGGTAGACGTTTCTCGCATCATTTGCAACCATTCTTATTTTTTCCCATAACATAGAGCCTGCCCTTTTTTCGCTCTACTTGTCAAACGCAAAAAGGCTTTTTGCGTGCCGTTCGAGAGCGAAGCGAGCGCGAGAAAAGTCGTTTTTTCTGCCTTCACGCTTGTTGCAATCATCGCTTGTTGTCGTATACTGTGGCGCGAAAAGCCCTCTTTTTTTTCGCGGTACTCTTATGCCCATCCTTTTCGCCAAATATCGACAACTTGTATCCTTCGGACTCGCATCCTTCCTCTCTGCAATCTTCCTCTCTGCCGCTTTTCGCGTTGCAGTTTTTCTCGCCTTGCTCGCCAGCTCGAAGCAGGCTTACGCGCAGGGTGCCGCCTCAGGGGGAGGGTCTCTGCTGCAGGGGCTCATGCCGTTGTTGCTCATCGTGGTGGTGATGTACTTTCTGCTGATCCGTCCGCAACAGAAGCGGCAGCGGCAACACCGCGAGCTCGTCGCCTGTCTGAAACGAGGCGACAAGGTTCTCACCAGCGGCGGCTTCTACGCCGTCGTGACGCGCACGATCGACGAGCGCGACATCGAGGTCGAACTCGCCAGCAAGCTGAAGGTGAAGATGGTACGCTCCAGCGTCCTTGAACTGGTGGCAAGCCCGCAGCCCGTCAAAAGACGCTAACAAGACGCTAGGCTATACCCCCCCCTGCAACTTCTCCGCGCGCCTTGTGTCGTGAGGCTTTGAGGCTACGATGCTCTTCTATTCCTGGTGGAAGCGGGCGTGCGTGCTTGGAGTTGTGCTGTGCGGTGCGCTTGTCGCCAGCGGCAACCTCTTCTCGCAGGAGCAGAGGGCTGCCTTGCCTCCCTTCCTCGACGCTCTGCTGCATCGGGTCGTGCTTGGGCTCGACTTGGAGGGCGGCATCCATATTCTCATGGAGATCGAGCGCGAAGCCATCTGGCAGCAGAGGCTTGAGGACAGCTTGCTCGCGCTCAGAAAAGAGCTGCGCGACAACAAGATAGCGCTCGCCGCGTCGCCGAAGCTCACGCGCGCTCAGGACGGGCAGAGCATCGCGCTCTCCCTGAAGGGCGAGGAGAGGCAAGGAGAGCAGAAGCAGCAGGAGCAGAAGCAGCAGGGGCAGGAGCAATACGAGGCGGCGCGCAAGACGCTTCGGGCTTTCGCGCGCCAATGGGGTTTCGATGCGAAAGAGCTATCGAAGCGGGACGGAGAGGATGAACGCCAGAACAAACAACAAGCTTGGCAGCAACATTGGAGTTTGAGTCTTTCCGAGGCGACGAAGCAGGAATTGTTGTCTTCGG
This sequence comes from Alphaproteobacteria bacterium, assembly GCA_014237925.1. Lineage (GTDB taxonomy): Bacteria > Pseudomonadota > Alphaproteobacteria > JABAAW01 > JABAAW01 > JABAAW01. The sequence goes on along the minus strand of JABACB010000005.1, from coordinate 65,221 downwards.
CGTTGCAGCACACGATCGAGATTCTGCGGCGGCGTATCGACGAGAGCGGCACGCGCGAGCCTCTGATTCAGCGACAAGGCGCGGCGCGCGTGTTGGTCGAGATTCCCGGGGTGCGTGATCCTGAACAGGTGAAGGCGTTGCTGGGCAAGACGGCGAAGCTGACCTTCCATCTATTGGACGAGCGAGTTTTGGACGAAGGGAGGGTTTCTCCCGATTCCGTTCGGCTGCCTTCGTACGAGCGTGACATCGACGGCAACCCTGAGAGCTATTACATTTTGCGTCGTCGCGCGTATGTTAGCGGCGAGCATTTGTTGGACGCGCAAACCGTTTTTGAGGACAACAGGCCTGTCGTGAGCTTTCGTTTCGATGCACGCGGAGCGCGACGTTTCGGCAGGGTCACGCGTGAGAATGTCGGCAAGGTTCTTGCGGTTGTTTTGGACAAGAGTGTGATTAGCGCGCCGCGCATTCAGTCTCCGATCTTGGGAGGTAGCGGCGTGATCACGGGCGATTTTTCGGTCGAGGAAGCGAACGAGCTGGCGCTGCTGTTGCGTGCAGGGGCACTGCCTGCGCCGCTGGAGATTCTCGAAGAGCGCACCGTAGGACCGGGCTTGGGTAGGGATTCGGTGCGTTCGGGCAAGCGAGCTGCGCTCATCGGATTTCTTCTCGTCTTGTGCTTTATGGTTGTGCGCTACAGGCTCTTCGGATTGTTTGCAGCGACGGCTCTTTCGGTGAACCTTGTTCTTATCTTGGCGGTGCTGTCGATCCTGGGAGCGACGCTGACGCTGCCCGGAATTGCGGGCATCGTGCTGACGACGGGCATGGCGGTCGATGCCAATGTTCTTGTCTTCGAGCGCATACGCGAGGAGAGCAGGGCGGGCGGCAGCCTTCTTGCCAACATCGAGGCGGGCTATCGACGCGCCATCGCCACCATTGTGGACAGCAACATCACGACCTTGATTGCAGCGATCATCCTGTTTGCTTTCGGCTCAGGCCCCGTGCGAGGCTTTGCGGTCACGCTGTCGGTCGGGATTGCAACTTCGCTTTTCACGGCGGTCATGCTGACGCGCATGCTTGTCGGCTGGTGGTTTCGCTCTTCGCGTGCGCCCAAAGTCACGATTTAGAGTCACGATTTAGCCTCACAATTTAGACTCACGACTTAGCCTCGTGGTTGAGAAGTGAAGCAGGAGAGATGAAAAGATGAAGCGCAGTTGGTTTTCGCTGATAACTTCCAGACCCTTGTCTCACGAGCAGAGAGTGCTGTTGCCGTTCATGCGGTGGCGGAAGGGGATGTTGTTGTTTTCGCTGTGTCTTGTGTTGCTTTCGTTTGTCGGTGTTTTGGGACGGGGCATCAATTTCGGCATCGATTTTCGTGGCGGGCTGTTGTTGGAGTTCGAGACGGCGAGGGAGCCTGATCTCTCGGCATTGCGTTCGACGATGCGCGGGGTGGTGGAGGGCAATGTTGTCGTGCAGGAGTTTGGCTCGAAGACGGTTTTCCTTTTGCGCGTCCAAAAGCCGAAGCTAGCGGGAGGCGAGGAGTGGAACCCGCAGCGTAGCATCGAGCGTATCAAGGGTGCTTTGGCAGAAGTTGTTTCGGTTGTGGAGTATCGTCGTGTGGAGACGGTCGGGCCTACGGTAGGCTCCGAGTTGCGGCGGGCGGCGGCGTTGGCGGTTGTGTTGTCGTTGGCGGGAATTATGCTCTACATTTGGCTGCGTTTCGAGTGGCAGTTTGCATTGGCGGCGGTGTTGGCATTGGCTCACGATGTCGTGGTGACGGTGGGTTTTTTTGCAATGTTGCAGATCGAGTTTGCTTTGTCGAGTGTGGCTGCGTTGCTGACGATTGCGGGGTATTCGATCAACGATACGGTGGTGATTTTCGATCGCATCCGCGAGATGATGCGCAAGTACAAGAAGGAGAATCGCTTGGTATTGTTTGACTGGTCGTTGAATCGAACCTTGTCTCGGACGGTCTTGACTTCGGTGACGACTTTGTTGGCGATTGCGGCGTTGGTGTTGTTTGGCGGAAGTGTGATCGGCAGCTTTGCTTTGGCGTTGGGGTGGGGGGTGATCGTGGGGACTTATTCTTCGGTGGGATTGGCAGTACCGTTGCTGGCGCTGTTGGGAACGGAGGGAGCGGAGGGCGAGCGAGAGAACAAGGAAGGGAAGTAGACGCGCACAAGGTTTGCAATCTAGCGAGCAGATTTTGTGAAACGAAAGGTTGCTTGCGCGTTGCTTGCAACGCGCGTCCATAAGCTATCAGCGCGTTGCCTGTAACGCGCGTCCATAAGCTATCAGCGCGTTGCCTGAACGCGCGTCCGTTATTCTATAGCGCGTTGCCTGTAACGCGCGTCCATAAAGTCAAAGTCATAGAGCGTTGCCTGCAACGCGCGTCCGTAAAGTCATAGCGCGTTGCCTGTAACGCGCGTCCATAAGATCAGCGCGTTGCCTGTAATGCGCGTCCATAAAGTCATAGAGTGTTGTGCCTGCAACGCGCGTCTATAAAAAAGAAAAGATTGCCGGCGCACGCATCGTTTTGCCTCCGTCAAGCACGATAAGTGGCGAAAAAACTACAAACGAAGTTCCATCTTCGAAATGCCCGCGAATTACCGAACAAGTTGCTACCACGCCATTCAACTCCCGCCAATTCCCACGCCTCCCAAAATTTTTCCCTGACATCGTTTTTTCCAACCTCAACCGCCATGTGTCCCGAAGTGTCTCGAAGTGTCTCGAGCTCCAACTTCCAACTTCCACTCGTTCCATACCACTTCAACTTCCCGCGAATTCAAGTCTCGCAAAAAACAACGCCATATCAACACCTTACACAGCAAAGTTGCGCGATTTCCGTTTCCCTTTCATTTTCCATAATATCTCTTATGCGCCTAATACTACTGCGAAGAGCCTCATCCCATACATCAGCTTCGAATCCCTTCCTGCCCGTGAAATTCACGCAAACAAGCCGTTTTTCCTCCGCTTCCAAATTCTCCCCCCAAAAAGCAAGAACCCACATTTATTAGGAAAAACGCCGAAAAACAAAATTTTCTCGGAAAAGCCACCTCCCCCTCTTCGCAACAATGGCGGAAAACAAGGACTTTTCAAAACTTCACAGAAAACCACCTCGCCAAAAACCCGTCCGCGCCCGGCTCTCCTGTAAAGTTTTCTCTTTTTGCGTTCGCAGAAAATACCTAAAATTCGCCAGAAACCCGCAAAAAATCGTAGGCAGGACGAATGTAAGACGGCAACTCCTCGCAAAGCCGATCGTAATCCATCGAAGCGTTCATATGCGTCAAATAGACGCGCTCCGCCCCTACCCGCTCCGCCCAACCCACGACACGCGACAGATGCGCGTGCGTCGGATGCTCCTCGCGCCTGAGACAGCCCACGATCCATGTCTTCACACCCTCCAAAGCCTTGAAAGCACGCTCCGAGAGAGAAACGCAATCCGTCGTATAGGCGACATTCCCAAGACGAAACCCCAACACCTCGCCAAAAAATCCATGGTCGAGCGCAATCGGCAACACCCTCGCCCCCAAATCCACCCCTGAAGAGACAGACGAAGAGACAGGCGAAGAGACAGGAGAAGAGACGGGCGAAAACTCCCTCCACGGCTCGATAGCAACCCCCGACAAAATAGGGCGATACAGCGGATTCTCGTGTTTTCGCTCAGAGCGCGAAACAGAATCGAACACAGAACCGAACACAGAACCGAACACATAACCGAAACGATGTTGCAAACTCTCCAAAGTCGAAGCATTCGCATAAGCCGCGATCGTCTCGTCGCCACGCATCCATTTCAGGTCGTCGATGCCATGGCAATGGTCGGCATGGTCGTGCGTGTAGAGAACGGCGTCCAAACGAGCGATCCCCGCGCGCAACAGCTGTGCCCGACAATCGGGCGAGGAATCGATCAGCACGCTGCGCAACAAACCTCTTCTCTCCTCTGTTCCCTCTGTCCCCTCCTCTGCTTCCTCTGCTCCCTCTGCTCCCTCCTCTTCGCCCTCTCGCCACTGCATCAAGAGCGAGCATCGCGTGCGGAGATTTTTGGGGTTGGCAGGGTCGCACTTCCCCCAGCCGACCGCCAGCACAGGCACGCCCGATGAAGTGCCGCATCCCAAGACCGTGCAAACTAGAGGTGTTGTGGCGAGGGGGATCATCCTGCGATGTTGAAGGTTCTAAGGAAGTTTTGCGTCGTCTGCTCTGCGACCTCGTCGAGCGAGAGGTTTTTCAACGCTGCAATGTGTCGCGCCGTAACAGGGAGCATGGCGGGCTCGGCGTAGGGAGGTCGCTTGTTGCGAGCGGCGGAAGCTTCTTGGGGAGGAAGGAAGGGCGAGTCGGTTTCCAGCAGCATGGCATCGACGGGGGTTGAGCGCACGACGGGCTCCAAGTTTTGTGCGCTGCGGTAGGTGATGAGTCCGGCGAAGGAGAGGAGGCAGCCCGTTTCCAGGGCGATGTTCGCAAGACGTTGTGAGGCTGCGAAGCAATGAAGGATGCAGGGGTAGGGCTTGTCTTTCTGTGTTTCGAGAAGGATGCGTTCGAGGTGAGCGTCTGCAGCGCGGTTGTGGACAACGAGCGGAATTTGCGCTTCTTGCGCAGCGAGAATGTGGTTGCGGAAAGAGGCTTCTTGCAGGGCGGCAGGAGGATTCGTGGGACGGAAGAAATCGAGCCCGCTTTCGCCAAAAGCGATGATGCGTTCGGGGTGTTGTGCTTTCCAAGCGAGCAGCTGCTCTGTTGTCGGGGGCGGGGTTGTGGTCGAGAGGTATGTGGGGTGAGTTCCTGCGGAGCAGAAGATACGGGGGTGGCTCGGGTTTGTCGTGCAGAGGTTGAGGAGGGTTTGCTGTTCGGAGAGGGATGTTGCGATGGAGAGGAGGATGGAGATATTGGCGGAGAAGGCGTTTTCGAGAATTGTGGCGAGAGGCGGGAGGTCGGAGATTTTGGGTTGGCTTTGTTCGAGGAAGAAATCGAGGTGGCAATGGGAGTCGACGAGGGGGAAGGGAGAGGGAGGCGGGGGCTGCGTGTTCATGGTGGGATGATTGTAGGGTTTGGGGGATACGAGGGGAAGAAGGATATTGCGCGTAGCAAAACACGTGCGAGCAGCCGAAGGCTTGCGAGTACGCGCACGGGGAGCGCGAGGGGCTTTGCCCCTCGTAAAAGACCCCGCTTCTCACAGCGGGCGCGACAACCCGAAGGGTTACGCGCATTCTGCGTGCGAGCGAAGCGAAGCGCGCAGCCTCTTACCTCACCAAACGCGAGGCGAAGCCACGCGCAAGCTGAATCGCAACGTGTCGGGGGGGGGACGAAAATCTGTTTGCCATGCTACGCGTGCGATATTGCTATCCTGACAAACAATGGTTGCTTTACTTGAATCTTGTATTGTATAGTGCGGATGTGCCGACAGAGCTTTTTAACCTATAGGAGGAAAAAATGTCTGGAATTGTCTACATACTCACCAACCCTTACATACCAGAACTTGCTTTTATTGGGCATTTCGATGTTGGTACTTTGGAAAAAGAAATACAACGCCTTGACAGCGAAGGAGTCCCTGGTTTTTTCACATGCGAGTACTCAATGAAAGTAAAGGATGCTGAAAAAGCAGAAGAGGATGTTCGTGCAAATTGCGATGCTGCTTTTGTTTGGCAAGAGCGAGGGTTTTTTAAAAAAGAGTTCATAGCACAAGCCAAAAAAGCGATTGAAGGCAAAAGAAAGGTTTCAAAAGAAAGATACAATTTCTCCAAAATGGGGATTGAAAAGGGAGAAATTTTGAATTTTACTAGAAATCCTTCAATAATGTGTGTTGTCTATAATGATAACCAAGTTGAATTATTGGGGAAACCTTGCGCTCTTTCTAGAGCTACAATAAGGGTATATAGCGAGCTTTTAAAGGATATTAGAGACACAGGACAATATCAGGGAGGGGAGTATTGGAGCTACAAAGGAAAATTGATTCAGGAGATTTGGAATAATTGTAGGAACAAACAAGGGTAAGACGCTTGGGTAAGAAGAGGCTACGCACGCGTTTGTTTATGCCCCAACAAACAAAGCCCGTCCGTTGCACGAGCGCATGCTATTAAAAAAGCACAAGCGCGAGGCGAAGCCTCGCGCCAACAACCTTTCGTAACAAAAGCAGCTCGCTAGGTTGCGATTCAGCTTGCGCACGGCTTGCCGTGCGCTTTGAATAAGATGCTACGCGTTTCGCGTAGAAAGCGCACTGCGTGCGCTCGCCTGCGCGGCGGGCTTTCGCGGGGGAACTTCGTCCCCCCGCACCCCCGCGCGTGCTACGCACGCGATGTTTTGCATCCGTAAAAATTGATAGCGTCTACGCTTCAATAAGCAAAGAGGCTACGCAATTCGTGCGTAGAAAGCTCACAAAGCCCGTCCGTTGCAAGAGCGCGTGCTATTAAAAAAGCACAAGCGCGAGCGCAACGGACACACATAGTCATCCCTTCGCATCCCTTCAAAAACGCAGGCAAAACATAGCAGGCAAAATATAGCGGGCAAAATATAGCGGGCAAAATACAGAAAGACAGGAACTACGCCTCCCCCCTCTTCTCCAGCCTCGGAAAGACCGCCGCAACCTCCCCCAACTTCCCCCCCGTCCTCGGTAACCTTCTCCCCCGATGCGCAAAATCACGCAACCCCTCCCCTACCCCCAACATATCCAAAATCCTCCCCATCGACCCCGGCATAAAACACAGCAAATCGATCGCAGCCATCCGCAAACACTCGCACAATACCCACAACACAACCCCCGCCCTCCCCTTAGACACCTCGTCCCCCGCCCCCAACAACTTCCACGGAGCCTCCCGCGTGATATACCGATCCGCTTCCCCCACCAAAGCCATCACACCCGCCAAAGCCCGATGAAACGAACACGCCTCCATCCGCTCCTCCAATAACGCCTCGCCAGCGTCAAACTTCGCCAACAACGCCTCGTCCTGCTCCAAGGTTACTCCCTTGCAGGCTGCCCCCTCGCAAACAGGAAGACCGCCCCACCCCCTATCCGCCAAAGTCAACACCCGCATACACAAATTGCCCAGCCCGTTCGCCAAATCCTCGTTGCTGCGCCGTACCATCGCTTCGTGCGAGAAATCTCCGTCCTCGCCAAACGGTACCTCGCGCAACAAGAAATAACGAACCCGATCCAACCCGTATTCATCTACCAACGCGATCGGATCGATCACATTCCCTACAGACTTGGAAATTTTCTCGCCCGCGTTCGTCCACCACCCGTGCGCAAAAATCCGCTTCGGCAACTCCAACCCCGCCGACATCAACAACGCAGGCCAATAAACTCCATGAAACCTCACGATGTCCTTGCCTACCATGTGCATGTCCGCAGGCCAAAAATCAAACAATCCTCCCCCCTTGCTCCCTTCGTTCGGGAAGCCCAACCCCGTCAAATAGTTCGTCAGAGCATCAACCCAAACATACATCACATGCCCCTCCCGCTCAGGCACCGGCACCCCCCAAGAGAAAGAAGTGCGCGAAACGCACAAATCCCACAACGAACCCTCCACAAAAGAACGAACCTCGTTCATCCGAGTCCTCGGCATAATGAAATCAGGGTGCGCGTCGTAATGGCGCAACAACGAATCCCGATACTTCGACAGACGGAAAAAAATGCTCGGCTCGATAACCCACTCAACCTCCCCCCCGCTCGCAGATACCTTCGTGCCGTCCGCGCGCTCCTTAATCTCGGACGCATCGCAATAGTTCTCGTCGCGAACCGAATACCACCCCTCGTAGTCCTTGTCGTACAGATCGCCGCTCTCTTGCAACCTCGTCCAAAACGCCTGCGCGCTCAAACGATGACGCTCCTCCGTCGTGCGCACAAAGCCGTCGTAGGAAATCTGCAACCGCTCCGCCATGGAACGAAAGTTCTCGGCAAACCTGCTCGTAAATAACGCAGTCTCCTCCCCCGCTCGCTGCGCCGCTTGCTGAACCTTCTGACCATGCTCGTCCGTGCCTGTCAGCAAATGACACTCGTAGCCTCGCAACCGCTTGTAACGCACCACAACATCGCTCGCCAAACTCGTGTAGGCATGCCCTATGTGAGGCTTGTCGTTGACATAGTAAATCGGCGTCGTCAGATAAAATCGCTTCTGGGCTGTCATCGTATCAGCAAGCCTCCCTCAATCCCTCTAGCGCATAGTCGGCAGATAGGGCAAAGTCTCCGCCGCGCGCTGCCCTGCTGGCTAGCAGGTGCGGAACGCTATGCTGCCACAAGTCCTGCCAAAAAGTCGCGCTTGTGCGCTCGACTGCCTCGTGCGCATCCTGCGACAGCAACGCCAACAGAGCTTCGACCCCTCCTCTGCTTTCTTCTGCTTTACTTTCTTTTGCTCCTTCTTGCCTTTTCTTGTTTGCTGTGCGCACGGCAGAGGCGAGAAATCGCTGCCACAAGAAACGAAAAGCTTCGGGTCTTTTTTCAGCAAAGGCTTTCTCGCGCAACATGTCTGCAAACGCCGCTGCGTTGTTGTTGCTCTCGCCCGTCAGACGCACGGAGAGCGCCGTTCCGAAAGCCTCGACGAAGTTCTCGCCGCCTGCTTCAAGAAGCAGCCCTGCGTAGTAGAAAGAGCCGCAAGACAAGGCGGCGATCCGACGGGCTGTTGCGTGCGTCTCGCCGCGAGTGCGCAGAACCTCGGCGATCTTCTCCTCTGCAATCTCCTGAAAGAGCAACGCGCGACAGCGCGAGCGCAATGTCTCCAAAAGCGCCTCGCTCGCATGACAGACGAGAAACAGCACGACAAGCCTTCCGGGTTCTTCGACCAGCTTGAGCAGCGCGTTCGCCGCCTCGCGGTTCATTCGATCGGCAGAATCGACGATCCCCACCCGATAGCGCGACACGACGGGGGTCTTGTGCAAAAAGCGCACCAGCTCGCGCGACCGATCGACGGTGATCTCCTTCTCGCCTTCGCTTGCGATCACGGCAAGGTCGGGATGCGTCCCGAAGGCGACTTGTTGGAAGACGGAACTCGACGGGGTGGATGCCGCCGCATAAGTTGCAACAACATCTGCGGCAGAACTCGCGCCTTGGTGGCTCAACAGCGCACGCGCGGCAGCATAGGCGAAGGTGGCTTTCCCCACTCCGCGCACCCCTTGCAGCAGCCAGGCATGAGCCAGCCCTCCGCGTTGCCACGCGCGCAGGAAGGTTTGCTCCGCCTCCTCCTGCCCGTACAGTTGCGAAGATAAACAAGACGAAGGAAGGCAAGACGAGGGCAAGCCCCCCTGCCCTTCCAGCCCGCCAGAAGATGGAGATGGAATGGTCTCAGTCATTCTCTTTTGTCATTCTCTTTTGTCATTTTCATGTTCATGCGAAAAAACATCGATCGAGGGTTTCGTGTATTTGTTTCGCCACCTCTTCTCCGCTCGCTCGAGCGTCGACGATATGCCACCTGTCGCCTTCTTCTTCGGCACGCTGCAAGAGTAGCGCGCGGACATGTTCAAAGAAATCGAGTCCTCTTCGTTCGAAGAGGTCGGCATCTCCTCCCTTTTCAACCAGCCGTGCCTGCGCCTCTACGGGCGGCAGGTCGAGGAGGAAGCCCGCGTCGACCTTGAGCTCGGCGTCGCTCTCGTCGAGCGCGCTACAGGCGATGCGATGCAAAGCCTCGAGCGAGGACGCAGCCGCTCCCCCTGCCCCCTGATAGGCGAAGCCCGACAAGGCAAAGCGGTCGCAGACAACCCATGTTCCTTGAGACAGCGCGGGCGCAATGAGGGTACGCGCATGCTCTCTGCGCGCAGCGTTGAACAGGAAGGCTTCGGTGATGGCATCCGTTTCGTGTTGCAACAGCCAAGCGCGAATGTCTTCGCCCAAGCCCGATCCGCCGGGTTCGCGGGTTGCGATGCACTCGATGCCTCGTTGTGTCACATGGCGGTGTAACCTTCGGGTTTGCAGGCTTTTGCCCGCGCCGTCGATCCCTTCGATCACGACGAACCCGCCGCGTTTGTCCGTCGCATGTTTTCCTTGCATCAGCGCAACACACGCACTTGGGCTTCAGAAAAACCCGCCTTGTGAAGGCGGTCGAGCAAGGCTTCGATCTTCGCGTCGTCGTAGCCCTTCAGAGGACCGAGCAGCAGGCGGATCAAGGTGGGGTCGGGTGCGGGTTTGACGGCGACGGGCAAGCCCCAGCCCAGCGATTCGAGCTTGTTGCGCGTACGGGAGAGATTGCTCTGTTGTTCGAACGCGCCGATTTGCGCATAGACCTGCCAGGAAGGATCGGATGTTGTTGTGGCAGCGGCGGCTCCTTGCGCGGCTTGCGCTCGCGGCACGATGCTGGGAGCGAGAGAAGCCGTTCTTCTTCCTCCGTAGAGGGTTGCCTTTCCTCCGCGCTTCATCTGTTCGGCGAGGCGTTTGCTCTCCTTGCCGAGGATTTGGACATGCACGAGCGTTGTCCCCTGCTTTTCGAATCCGAGCACCTGCGCCGCCTTTCGAGAGACATCCAGGATTCGTCCCTTGGCAAAGGGACCTCGGTCGTTGACGCGCAAGCGCACCGAGCGGTTGTTTTGCAAGTTTGTCACAAGCGCATAGGAGGGCAGCGGCAGAGTGCGATGAGCTGCGCTCATGGCGTTTTCGTCGAAGATCTCGTTGTTCGCGGTGCGTCGATTGTGAAACTTCGGTCCGTACCAGGACGCGATCCCTGTCTCCTTGTAGGCGTAGTTGACGCGCGGCGTGTAGAGCTTGCCGCGAATACGGTAGGGATTGCCGATTTTGTAGACAGGCTCACCCTTGACGACCTCGCGCCCTTGCACGATGCCTCGGTGGGCTTCACGCAGGTAGAGCGGTCGTCCGCAGCCCGCGAGCGACGTAAGGACGAGCGCAAAGGCAAGAACAACGGCAAGCCGAGCGAGGGGGAATGTGGTTGTCATCACTCTTGTGTCTCCACTCTTGTCATCATTCTTGTCATCATTCTTGTCATCATTCTTGCCTAGCCTTTTTTGTCTCTCGGGGCAAGGGGGGGAAGCGCATAAGAATGCTTGAGCGAGGATAAGATGCTAGAGCTCCAGTTTTTGCCAGGTTTCAAGCGAGGGAAAGCCGTCAGGCACAAGCCCCTCTCGTTGCTGGTAGCGTTGCAAAGCTTGGCGAGTTTGGTTTCCGAAGACGGCATCGGCAAGTCCTGCATCGAAGCCGAGCGCGTTCAGACGTTGTTGCAAGCGGCGGATATCTTCCTTTCGTAAGCTTTGCTCTACAGGTTTTTGCAGCAAGCCAGGAGCGCCTTGTAGGCGATCGGCCAGCAATCCGACGGCGAGCGCATAGAGGGAAGAGTTGTTCCATCGCAACAGGCTGCGGAAGTTCTCGGAGACAAGGAAGACAGGTCCCGCAGCCCCCGAAGGGAGGAGCAGTCGGCTCTTGTTGTTCTTGAGCAGGCGTTTCTTTTGCGTCTTGTGGGCGCTCTTGATCCCTTTCTTTCGCCAGAAGGCGTTCTTGCGCCATTGCCTGTCGGCAAGGGTGAAGTCGAACCGTCGAGGCAGACGCACCTCCCCCCCCCAAGCCATGTTCTCGCGCCAGCGGCTACGCTTGAGATAGTGAGCCGCTGAGGTGAGCGCGTCGTCGACATTGTGCCACACATCGATGTCGCCGTCGCCGTCGCCGTCGCGCGCATACTGCCAGTATGTTGTGGGAATGAACTGCATCTGTCCCATCGCGCCAGCCCAAGACCCAAGCATTTGATGCGGAGCAAAGCCCTCGCGCTCGGCAACGAGCAAGGCGGTCAGGAACTGCTTGCGAAAGAAAGCGGAACGTCGCCCCTCGGCGCTGAGGGTTGCGGTTGCAAGCAAGACAGGAAACCTTCCTGTGATGTCGCCGTACCTGCTTTCCAAACCCCAAATGGCAACCAGAATCTCGCGCGGAACGCCATACTCTATTTGCAATCGTTCCAAGAGTGCTGCGTGCTTTGCCAGCTGCTTTTGTCCGCGCGCGATCCGCTTGGCATCCAAGCGGCGCGTCGTGTAGCGATGCAAAGATTCCAAAAACTCGGGTTGATAGCGGTCGCGCTCGATCACAAGCGGCGAGATCCCTTCGCGCTCCAACATCTTTCTTGTCTGCTGCCAGTAGTCGGGGGAGACCGAGGCTCTGCTCGCATCCTTCGCCAAGCCGTCCAAAAAGGGCTTCGAAAACTTTTCTTGCGACCAGCCCGCAGGCGACACAAGCAACAGAGACAGAGAGAACAACAACAAGAAAGCCCGCCGCAGAACAGGCGGAGCCTGAACAGGCGGGGCGTGAACACGCGGGGCGTGAACACGCGGGACGCGGACAAGCGGGGCGCGGACAAGCAAGGCGCGAACAAGCGAGACGCGGACAAGCAAGGCGTGAACACGCGGGGCGCGGACACGCGGGGCGCGGACACGCGGGGCGGGTTGTTTCATCCTTCGCCTCTGGAGATCGTGATGCGGGTGAGTCGAGTTTTTCGTCTCTGCCAGTCTCGCTCTGCGATGTCGGCGCGGCGGTCTTGCTTCGAGATGCCCTTCCCCAAGCCGAGCATGATTTTTGCAAAGCCCCTCGCGTTGAAGAAGAGTGTGAGCGGAACAAGCGTCATGCCGCCGCGTTGCACGGCACCGATGAGCCTTTTGATCTCGCGTTTGTGCAACAAGAGCTTTCGCAGTCTTTTCGGAGCGTGTCGGTATCCCTTGACGGCTTTCGCGTAAGCGCCGATGTGGCAGTTCATAAGATAGAGTTCTCCTTCTTTGAAGAAAGCGAAGCTGTCGGAAAGAGAAACTTGTCCCGCGCGCAAAGACTTGACCTCGCTTCCCGTGAGGCAGATGCCCGCTTCGAGCTCTTTTTCGATCCGAAACCTGTGTCGTGCCTTCCTGTTCTCCAAGCGTGGCGCGGCGTGTGCGCTGTTTTGATGTTTGGCTTCCGATTTTTTGCCAGCCTTCAAGGCGGACTTGGGAGCGGACACGAGTTCTTCTGCGCTCTGCCTTCTATCAGGCTGCCAACAGGCGCGGCACGAAAGATTGCTTGTAACGTGCCACCTCTGCAAGCGCACGCTCGACGCGTTCGTGCGCAGTCGGCGTCGCCTCGACGAGAGGCAAGCGTACTTTCGCAGTTTGAAACAGCCCCGCGTGGAACAATCCGTGCTTGACGGGAGCGGGACTGGTTTCGCAAAACAGTGCTTGCCACAAAGGCAGAAGGGCATCTCTGAGGCTTGCCGTGGTGTTTTTGTCGCCTGCTTTCTCGCTGTTGTAGATCTCAACCATCGCATGAGGAACAAGGTTGGAAGCGACAGAAACGCATCCTTCTCCCCCCATCGCCAAGAACGCGCAGAAGCTTGCGTCCTCGCCGGAGAGGAGAGTGAAGTTCTCGCGCAAATTCGCCCGCGCGAGCTGGGCGGGGCGCGTGAGGTCGTGCGGCGCAGCATCCTTGAGCGCAACGACGAGGGGGCAATCTTCGACAAGGCGCACAACAGTAGGCACTTCCAAATGCACAGAGGTGCGTGCCGGCACATTGTAGAGCATGACGGGCAAGTCAGATTTCTCGGCGATCGTGCAGAAGTGGGCGTACAAGCCTTCTTGAGAAGGCTTGTTGTAGTAGGGGGCGACCTGCAGGGTAGCCTGCGCGCCTGCTTGTTTGGCGAAGCGCGCCAGGCTGACAGCCTCGTGCGTGGCGTTTGCGCCTGCGCCGGCAACGACAGGCACGCGCCCTGCCGTGTATTCTATGCAGAGCGCGAGGACACGCTTGTGTTCTTCTGCGTCGAGGGTGGGCGATTCGCCCGTCGTTCCTACAGGCACGAGTCCTTGCACGCCTGCTTCGATTTGGTATTCGATGAGGTTGCGATAGGAGGTCGCATCGACCTTGCCTTGCTCGTCGAAGGGCGTTGCAAGGGCGGTGAAGATACCGCGAAAGGGAGCTAGCTCTGTCATCAACTCAAGGGTAGCACAGAAAGAGGTCAAGGGCAAACATCGTCTCTATGACATCGTCTCTATGGCATCGTCTCTATGGCATCGTCTCTATGACATCGTCTCTATGGCATCACTTCATGTCGACCTTTCTTGCCCAATAAAAGATTAGCGGCAAGAACAAGGCTGTAGGAGCGAGCCAAGCGAGCCATATTGGCTCGCTTGATATGTTGGTGACAGTAAACGCGGTTGTCGTTGCAATCGTTGCGCCGAGCATATGTGCCAAATGCTTTTTGATACGCACTTTCCTCGCTCGTCCTCGTACGGCTGCGGATTCTTTCTCTTTCTTTTGCTCTTCCTTTCGACGAAGGTCTCGATAATGCCGAGCGTCTCCGCCTCCGAGCAAGAAAGCGAGAGCAGCAAAGACGCTCAAGACGACCCAGCGTCCGTCCTGAACCCGATAGAAGACCGCAGCCAGCACCGCCATGCTCGCTGCGAGCGCGAGGAAGACTGCCAGCACGAGCCAGTCGAGCATGCTCGCCCTCCCCTCGCCTCGATAGACAAAACGAGCCCCGCTGTAGACGAAATATCCGCTGAAAAGCGCGATACAGCCTAGAAACATGCTTTCTATGGCAATCGCCAGCGTCAAGCCTGAGAGACCGACAACCGCCATGCCCGCCACATAAAGCCTGCCGCAAAGCCTGTGTCGCCTTCCCCCCTTAGTTGCCAGCAACGCGCCGCCCGCCGCCACCAGCGATCCCAAGCCGAAAACAACATGCGTGGCGAGAAGAAAAGACATGAAGCCTTGACCTTCTTTCTCCTTACAAAAGAACTGCGGATGATGTATTGAGTTGAACGATAAAAGAAACAACAACTCACACGCGATTCGCAAAAACGCACCACAGATTCGCACACCACAGAAAAGCAGGCGAACTATGGCATGTTGATCAATAGCGTGTCTACATTCATGTCTGTATTCGTGTCTGTATTCGTGTTTGTTGTGCCGAGTGCCTCCTCCCCTCCATGCTTCCCTCCTACCGCATCCTGCTCCTGTTCGCCTTTCCCTACGCGCTCTCCATGCTCTACCGAACGCTCATGGGAACGCTGGAACCGTCGCTCTCGGCAGAGCTGGGGCTGGATTCCCTTGAGGTCGGCTACCTCGCCTCCGCCTACTTCCTCTCGTTCGGATTGTGCCAGCTTCCTCTCGGTATCCTGCTCGATCGCTACGGCGCGAAACCCGTCCAAGTCGTGCTCGTCATCCTCGCCGCGCTCGGCGCTTTCCTCTTTGCCAAAGCAGAATCGCTCAACGCCCTCTTCCTCGCCCGCTTGCTCGTGGGCATCGGCGTCTCGGCATGCTTTATGGCAGGCTTGAAAGCGCTCAAGCTCTGCATACCCAGCCACAACCTCCCGCTTGCAACAGGTGTCTTCCTCTCCATCGGCGCCTTCGGTGCGCTCTCAGCAGGCACGCCCGCCAACTTCGTCTTGAACTTCGCAGGATGGCGCGACCTCAACATCGGCTTGGCAGCTCTCACCCTGCTCGCTGCGCTCTCGATCGCCTGCTTCGTCCCCAACAAGCCCTTCGCTCAGGGAGAGAAGAAAAATCTCTCGCGCAAAGAGAAAAAAACATCAACAGAAACAAGCCCTTACGCCCCAACCCTCTTGCAAGACCTTGCAAGGCAGATCGGCGAAACAACGCGCCTCTTCCGCGACCCGCGCTTCTTCATCCCCCTGCCCTTTGCCGCAGTCGCGCAAGCCTCCGTGCTCGGTATTCACGGATTGTGGCTGCCCGCATGGGTTAATCAAGCATGGGTCAATCAAGCTTGGGTTGAGCAAGGTTTGCAAAAAAGCACCACATTGGCAACGCAGGTCGTCAGCATCGCCGCCTTCGGATTGCTCTGCGGCTTCTGCTGCATGGGACTGCTTGCCTCCCACCTGCAAAAGCGACACCGAACCCCCCTCATGACAACCCCCGTCGTCTGCGCGCTCCTCTTCTGCCTTGTGCAAAGCCTGCTCCTTTTTCCAAGCACGATCCCCCTGCTGCTGCTCTACGCCTTCCTGTTCGGGCTCTTCGGCGCAGGCATCACCGTCGCCTACGCCGCCTACGCCGCCAACTTCGCGCCACGCCTGACAGGGCGCGTCAATTCCAGCCTCAACTTCTGCGTCTTCGCCCTCTCCTTCTTCTTCCAAGTCGCCATCGGCGCCCTCAACCAACTGCTGCAAAAGCAACTGCTGCTCGCCCCCGCCCAAGCCCTGCAATACGCCTTGAGCGCAAGCATCCTCCTTCAACTGCTCGCACTCTGCCTCAGCCTGCTCCTATGGAGACGAGAGCGTCGCTCGGTGCGTCATTTCTCTTTCGGCAGCTCCTCCTCGATCAAATAGCGAGGGTTGCCTCGTACCTCCCAAAAAACCTTCCCCAAATACTCGCCGACGACCCCCAGCGCCAAGGACTGCAAGCTGCTGACAAACAGGATCAGCAAAACTAACGACGCCCATCCCGGCACGGTCTCCCCCAAGAACCACTGGTAGAAGAAGTAGCTCGCCAAGCCCAGACATCCGAAGAACATGACGACCCCCAAAAAAAACACGACGCGCAGAGGGTGCGTCGATTGCGAAGTGATACCATCCAGCGCCAAGCCGATCATCTTGCGTAAGGTGTATTTCGTCTCGCCGCCGATGCGCTCTTGGCGCTCGTAGTAGAGCTTTTCGCTACGAAAGCCCATACGCGTCACCAACCCGCGCAGATAGATGCGACGCTCGCGGTAGAGCGCGAGCGCGCGCAGACTGTTTTGGCTCATCAGGCGAAAGTCGGCTTCGTTCTCTGCCGGCACGCGAAAGAAGAAGCGCAAGGAGAAATAAAAGAGGCTCGCGCTCAGACGCTTGAAGAGCGCGTCGCTGCGCCTGCTCTTGCGAATTGCCGAGACGACGTCTACTTCGCCCTTTCGCGCGATCTCGAGCATTCGAGGAACGAGCGACAGATCGTCTTGCAAGTCGGCGTCCAAGGAGATTGCGTAATCGCACGCGCCCACCTGCCTGACGAGCCCTGCGTAGAGAGCCACCTCTCGCCCTCGGTTGGCGACGAAGCGCAAGCCGCAGATACGAGACTTCTTGACATCGTTTTTGCGCAAAGAACGCAAGACCTTCCAAGTGTCGTCGTAGGAGCCGTCGTCGCAGAAGTAGAGATAACTGGAAGCGTGCGCCAAGCCCCGCCGCTCGAGCGCAGACAGAAGCTCGAGCAGCTTGGGAACGGTCTTTTTCAAGGCATCTTCCTCGTTGTAGCAAGGCAAGACAAAGGCTACGCGCGGTGCACGAGCCTTTCCCGACGTTCTCTTTTGCTCCTTCGCGTGAGGTTTGTTAGCCACGAGAAACCTCCCTAACAAGACAGATGGTCAGAAGACATTTTTCAGGGAGGAATGCTAGCAGATTGGAGGTTTCTTGGAATTTGTTTTCTAAAGCAAGATCCATGCGGCGAGTCCCAAGAAGCTGAAGAAGCCGAAGATATCGGTGCATGTCGTGAGAATAATGCTGGAGCCGACGGCGGGGTCTTGCTCGAGGCGTTGCAGCAAGAGCGGCGTGCAGACGCCGACGATTCCTGCAAGCAGGATGTTTGCGCCCATTGCCACGAGGATGACGACGGACAAGACAACATCGTCGAACCACCACCATGCGACGAGACTGGTGAGGACAGCAAACAGCATGCCGTTGATGAGGTTGAGCAGGCATTCTTTTCCGACGAGTCTGCGCACATTGCGTCCGCTGATTCGTTGAAGGGCGAGCGAGCGCACGGTGACGGCGAGCGTTTGTGTTCCTGCGTTTCCGCCCATGGAGGCGACGATCGGCATCAGCACGGCAAGTGCGACGAGCTGCTCGATGGCTTGAGCGAACCCTGCAACGACGCGCGATGCGAGGAAGGCTGTCAGCAAGTTGAGCGCGAGCCACGGCAGGCGAGCTCGCAAGATTTGTAAGAGATCGGCGTAGAAGTCGTGCGCGCTGACACCCGCCAGGTTGAGAATGTCTTCTTCGTTGCGCTCTTCGATGACCTCGACGACATCGTCGACGGTAACAGAGCCGCAGAGTCTTCCGCGCTCGTCTATGACGGGCAGCTCGACCAACCCGTACTTGTGAAAGAGATGAGCAACCTTGTCGGTGTGCATGCCGACCTCGATGAGATGCATTTCGTGCTCTGCAATGTCCATCGCCAGTACGGTGCGTTTCGAGGCGAGCAGACGCGAGACGGGCACCGTTCCTACGGGACGCAACTCCGGCGAGACGAGAATGACCGCATAGAAGGATTCGCGCATTTGCGTTCCGCGCGCCTTGGCAGAGCGAAAGTAGTCGATGATCTGTCCGACCGACCAATGCTCCGGCACGGTGGCGATCTCGCGTCGCATCAGTCTGCCCGCGCTGTCCTCGGCGTAGCGAAGCCCCTGTCGGATCAAAAGCCTCGTTCGAGGCAGAAGGAGGTCGAGCAGGCGATGGCTCGTCTCGGAGGGAAGAGTTTCAAACAGCTCGACCAAATCGTCGGTCTGCAGCGCCGAGAGCATGCTCGCCAAGCGCACCTTCGGCAAGAGGGCGACGACATCGGACAAAAGACTAGGCTCGAAATGGGTGAGCGTGTCGGGCAGCAAGCCGTCTCCGAGCGCGCGCAACGCAGTCCGTCGTTGCTCGGGCGCAAGCTCGCTCAAGAGCTCCGCCTGATCCTCAGCGTAGAGGTCCGCCAAAAGGGTCGCGATACGCTTGCGACGATGCGCTGCCAGCAGCTGCGGCAGAGCGAGGCGCGTGTTTTCTCGTTTCTCCTCGTAGACGCCAGGATAAGCTTCCGAATAAGCTTCTCGATAGGCGTCCGCCGGAAGGTCTTTCGGCGCGTTCCGTTGCTCCGTCATCGGGGTCAGTTGCCGCGCCGCTTCTGCTGCGCGTCGACGACCGCCACCGCCGTCATGTTGACGATGCCTTGCACATCGGTCGAGTTCGACACGATATGCGCAGGATAGGCACAACCGCGCAACATCGGTCCGACGACCTTTCCGTCCGCCAAGATTTTGAGCGCGTTGTAGGCGATATTGCCACTGTCCAAATCGGGAAGGATCAACAAATTCGCCTGTCCTTTCAGCTTGCTTGCAGGAAACAATCTGGCGCGCAATCGCTCGTCGAGCGCGGTGTCGGCTTGCATTTCGCCGTCCACCTCCATCTCGGGATGGCTTGCGTGCAAGCGTGCAACCGCCGCGCGCATCCTTCCTGCCGAGGCGTCGTCGTGCGATCCGAAGTTCGAGCTCGACAACAGGGCGACTTTGGGCTCCAAGCCGAACTTTCTTACTTCGGCCGCAGCAAGGAGCGTCATCGTCACAAAATCTTCGACGCTGTCCGCGCTACCGATGTGCGTGTCCGCCAAGAAGATGTTTCCCTTAGGGGTTACCAGCAATGTGAGCGAGAGCATCTTCGGACAATCGACATGCGTGCCTAGCACCTGATCGATATGACGCAGATGATGTCGATAGGGCTTGACCGCCCCGCAGACCATCGCTTCCGCTTCGCCGCGCCGCACCATCAAGGCAGCGATCACCGTGTTCTCTGTGCGCACCGCCGCCTTGGCGGTATCCTGCGTGACACCGCGTCGACCCAAAAGATCGTGGTACAGTTGCCAATACTCACGATAGCGCGGATCGGATTCGGGATCGCAAATCTCCACCCCCATCTTCGACGCTGCGCCCGATTTCGAATTGCTGTCTGAATCCAAGCCCAAATCCAAGCCCAAATTCAGTCCATAGCGTTTAGCGCGCGCTTGCAAGACGCTGCGTCTTCCGATCAGAACGGGCTGCGCCAGCTGCTCTTCCAGCAAGGTCGAGACGGCTTGCAAGATATGAGGCTCCTCCCCCTCTGCAAAGACGACCCTGCGCGGATCGGTGCGCGCTTGCTCCATCAAGGGACGCATCACCAGTCCTGAGCGGTGAATGAATTGCATCAAACTACGTTTGTAGTCATCGAAATTGTTGATCGGACGCCTCGCCACCCCTGTTGCCGTCGCCGCCTTGGCGACCGCAGGAGCGATGGCGAGCATCAAGCGAGGATCCAAGGGTTTGGGGATCACATACTCTGCGCTGAAGCTCATGTCCTCTGCTCCGTAGGCATGCATCACGATTGCCGGCACCACCTGTTTCGCCAAGTCGGCAAGCGCATGCACGCAGGCGGTCTTCATGGCTGTGTTGATGGCGGTCGCTCTCACATCCAGCGCACCGCGAAACAAGAAAGGAAAGCACAAAACATTGTTCACCTGATTCGGATAGTCCGAGCGTCCCGTTGCAACGATCGCATCGGGCTTGACGCGCCTCACCTCTTCGGGTCGAATCTCGGGGTCGGGATTCGCCAGCGCCATGACGATCGGCTTGTCTCCCATCGTTGCGATCTGTTCGGGAGAAACAGCGCCCGCAACGGACAAACCGATGAAAAGATGCGCGCCTTGCAGCGCCGCCGACAGGGTTGTGAGGTTCGTTTCGACAGCGAAACGAGCCTTTTCTCCCGAAAGATCGCCGCGCGACTTGGTAAGAACTCCCTTGGAGTCGCAAACAAGAAGGTTTTTGCGGCTCATTCCCATCTCGTACAACAGATTGATGCATGCGGTAGCAGCAGCGCCTGCGCCCAGCACGACGGTTTTTGTCTCACTGAGCTTTCGTCCGACGAGTTCGAGCGCGTTCTGCACCGCAGCGGCAACGATAATGGCGGTGCCGTGTTGGTCGTCGTGGAAGACGGGGATCTTCATGCGCTCTTGCAACTTTGTTTCGATAGCGAAACATTCTGGCGCGCGGATGTCTTCCAGATTGATCCCTCCGAAAGAAGGTTCCAGCGAGGCTACGATGTCGACGAACTTGTCGGGATCGCGCTCGTCGATTTCGAGATCGAAGACATCGATATCGGCAAACTTTTTGAATAGGACGGCTTTCCCCTCCATGACGGGTTTGGCAGCCAGCGCGCCGATCGCGCCCAGCCCCAGTACGGCGGTGCCGTTGCTGATGACGGCAACTAGATTTCCACGCGCGGTGAGCTCGTAAGCTTGCTCGGCGTCTTCTTTGATGGCGAGACAAGCTGCCGCGACCCCGGGCGAATAGGCGAGCGCGAGGTCGCGCTGTGTTTCCATCGGCTTCGTCGCCACGATGGCGAGCTTGCCGGCGGGGGCGGTGCGGTGGTAGGCGAGCGCCGCTTTGCTGAGCGTGGCGGCTTCGCGTGCTTTCTTCGGACTTTGGACGGTCATGAGCTGTCTCTCAGGGTGGGAGGGGATAAGGCGGAAGCCCACTTCCGAGTGGCATGCGGTCGAGAAGACTCGAACTTCCACGGGGTTGCCCCCACAGCGACCTCAACGCTGCGCGTCTACCTGTTCCGCCACGACCGCGTTCGTACGATTCTAGCAGAAGGCTCTTGTATCTGCAACAACGAGAGCATCTATAATGGAGGCGATGACGAAACGCGCAACATTACCTGTCGAGTGGAAGGTCTCCAAGCTTCTCACGGACTACCGCGAAGCCGCGCGAGATTTGCTGCTGAGAGCCCAACAGCTCGCTTGCAACGACAGCGAGCGAGCCGAGCTCGTTTGGTTGTTGGAACACCCTCCCCTCGTCTCGCTGGGCAGGTCGTCGAAGCCGAGCGACATCCTTCCCGCCAACAGACTACCCGTCGTTCACACTTCGCGCGGCGGACAGACGACCTGCCATGCGCCAGGGCAATGCATCGTCTATTTTGCGCTCGACTTGCGCAAACGCGACCTGCACATCCGCGCCTTCGTCGAACAGGTCGGAGCGTGGGTCTGCAAAGCGCTCGCCACTTGGGGGATCGAGGCGCAAGCCGACCGAGAAGCGATCGGCGTGTGGGTCGGGTCGAAAAAGATCGCCGCCATGGGGTTTCGTGTCTCGCGCGGCATCGCAACGCACGGGGTCGCCATCAATCGGGCGGTCGACCTTTCGCTCTACCGAGGCATCGTCGCTTGCGGGCTAGGCAGCGGCGGGCTAGGTAGCGAAGATGTTGTGACCTCGATGGAGAGGGAGGGAGTTGAAGTATCGCGTGAAGAACTGGAGCAAAGGCTAGAAGAAACCTGTCCTTTCTTTTCGTGTGAAAGCGGGCGACGGGGATCGAACCCGCGACCTTAAGCATGGGAAGCTTACGCTCTACCAACTGAGCTACACCCGCCTACAAAACATCCGCCAAACAATCCTTGTACAGAGACGCCGACTCCTCGTCGTACAGACAGAAGACCAAGGTATCGAACGGCGAATCGGGAGCTGCCAACAGCTTGCACATGCCAATAGCAATGCGCGTCGCCCTGTCCTTGGGAAACCCGTAGACCCCCGTCGAAATCGCCGGGAAAGCCAAGTCTCGAATGCCGCTTTTGGCAGCGAGCGACAGAACATTGGCATAGCAACTTCCCAGCAACGCCGCCTCCCCCTCTCCGCCGCCGCGCCACACGGGACCGACCGTGTGAATCACATAATCGGCAAACAAACGATAGCCCCCCGTCAGCCGCGCCTGTCCGGTCGGACAGACATCCAAGTTCTCGCACTCGCGCAGAAGATCCGGTCCTGCCGCACGATGAATGGCGCCGTCCACGCCGCCGCCGCCGCAAAGACGCTCGTTCGCAGCATTCACCAGTGCTGTTACCCGCAAGGTCGTGATGTCGCCGCAAACGATGTCAAACTTTGTCACAAGTCCGCAACCCTCCTCTGCCAGCAAGAACGCCTGTAGAAGCACCCCCGCTCTGCGCCCCGCTCTGTCCTCCTCTCTGCGCCCCGCTCTGCGCTCCGCTCCACTTGTAGCGCGCCTCGCTCCCCAGCTCCTCGTGGATGCGCAGTAGACGATTGTACTTGGCGACCCGCTCCGAGCGCGCAGGCGCACCCGTCTTGATCTGCCCGCAGTTCAAGCCTGTCGCCAGGTCTGCGATGAACGAATCCTCCGTATCGCCCGAACGATGCGAGACGACACAGCCCCATCCGCTGTACAGCGCGAGCCTACCGCAAGACATGGCTTCGCTGAGCGTGCCGACTTGGTTCGGCTTGAGAAGAAGGGCGTTTCCCGCACCTGACGCCAATCCCTGTCGCAACCGCTCTTCCTGCGAGACAAAGAGATCGTCGCCTACAAGCTGTACCTTGTCGCCCAGCGCCTCTGTCGCGTTGCTCCAGCCTTGCCAGTCTTCTTCGGCGAAAGGATCTTCCAGGGAGACGATCGGATAGTTCTTAATCCAAGACTTCAACAAGGCGAGGTAGGATTCGCCATCGTGAACAACGCCGTCTAGCGCATAACGCTGCTTGTTCTCGTGCTTGTTCTCGTGCTTCTCGTTGTGTCCTTCAAAGTAGGAGCTGGCAGCGCAATCGAGCGCGAGCGTTGCATCCGCTCCCGCCTTGAACCCTGCTTTGTCGATGGCTTGCATCATGAGATCGAGTGCTGCCTGCGTGCTCTTCAAGGACGGAGCGAACCCCCCTTCGTCGCCCAAGCTGGTGGAGAGCCCTTGTGCTTCTAACAACGACTTGAGTGCTGCGTAGCATTCCGTTCCCATGCGCAAGGCATCGGGGAAGTCGGATGCGCCTGAGGGGACGAGCATGAATTCCTGCACGGCAAGCGTGTTGTTGGCGTGCGCGCCGCCGTTGAGGATGTTCATCATCGGCACGGGCAATGTGCGCGCCTCGACGCCTCCGAGGTGGCGATAGAGCGGAATGCCGAGCGAGACGGCGGCTGCGCGTGCGCAAGCGAGCGAGACGGCGAGACAGGCTTGTGCGCCCAAGTAGCTTTTCAGACAACCTTCCTGCTGAGATGTTTCGCTGCCCTCAGGGTATGCGCGGTCGAGCGCGCACAGGGCTGCGTCGAGTTGTGCCTGTTCCGAGGCTTCCATACCTGCGACCAGGGATGCGATCTCCCCTTCGACCAGGGCAACGCTTTTGAGCACGCCTTGTCCTGCGTATCGTGTTGGATCTCCGTCTCTGAGTTCGAATGCCTCCCACTTTCCTTTGGAGGCACCTGAGGGGACGGAGGCGCGGGCTTCCGTGCCGTCTTCGAGCGTCAGGGAAACCTCAAGGGTGGGCGTCGCGCGGCTGTCGAGGATTTCGCGGGCGCGGAGGTGGACGATGGCAGACATGAGGTTCTCACCATAGCAGAGCGAGGTGGAGCTTGCCACATCCCTTCGCTCGGTGGCTTCTGGTCTTCTGTCCTGGTCTTCGAGTTCTGATCTTCGTGCCGCCGCGTCCTTGTGTGCGGACAAGGAAAGATGCTATCTTGCGTTCTTGTTGGTTTTTGTTGCTTGTCTTTTGTTGCTTGTCTTTTGTGTTGCCTATCTTCGTTGCCTATTTTCGTTCCTCATTTTCGCTGCTTGTTTTCGATGTCGCGCTATTGTTCTTGCTTCTTTCTGTTGTGCGCTGTGGTTTTTGCGCCGATCTGTTTTGTTGCCGATTCTTTTGCGGATTCTGTCCCTCGTTCTTGGCGGCAGGAGTTTCCCAAGACCGATTTTGCGAAACGTTCGATTTCGTTGGATTCTGTGATCAGCGGCGGTCCGCCGCGCGATGCCATCGCGCCCATCGATGCGGCTCGGGTTCTGCCTTTGGATTCTTCTGCGCCTGAGGTTTTGGCGATCGGCGCGCGCGAGCCCGTTCTTTCTCTGACGCTGAACGGAGAATCGCGCACCTATCCTCTGCGTTTTCTGATTTGGCACGAGATCGTCAACGACACTTTGGGCGGCAAGAAGATCGTTGCGACCTTCTGCCCTCTTTGCAATTCTGCGATCGTTTTCGACGCTGCCGTCGAGGGACGGGCGCTCTCCTTCTCGACGACGGGGCGGCTTCGCAACTCCGACCTGCTCATGTACGACCGCGAGACCGAGAGTTGGTGGCAGCAGTTTTTGGGAGAAGCGGTCATCGGCAAGCTGACGGGCAAGAAGCTCACGGTCCTTCCTTCGCAGCTGGAGTCGTGGGCGCAGTTCCAAAAAAGACATCCTCGTGGCACGGTGGCGCTGCCGCCGAAGGATTTTCCTCGCGCTTACGGGGAGAATCCTTACGCGCGTTACGATTCTTTGGCGCATCCTTTTCTCTATCGCGGCGCGTTGCCTGAGGGCATTCCTGCGTTGGCGAGGGTCGTCTCTTTGGCGAACAGGAAGCGTGCGATTGCCCTGTCGAAGTTGCGCCAGACGGGCAGCGTGCGCTGGGGCGAGGTCGTCTTGGAGTGGCGCGAGGGGCAGGCTTCGGCTTTGGATCACGGGCGGATAGAGCGCGGCAAGGAGGTAGGCTCGGTCTATGCGTGGAGGGAGAAGGACGGCGAGAGGGTTGCGGTCGTGTATTTTGTCGATTTCGCCTTTGCGTTTCACGCCTTCTTTCCGAAGAGCGTGATCTTGAAGTGACAAGGCTCGGCAAAAAGACAGCCGCCAAGGAGACAAGAGAAGGTTCTGTTGAAGTCTCGCGCCGCGATTTTGTCCTTCTGTGTTTAGGGGGCTATCTGTTGGCGATCGCCTACGGCGCTACCTTTCTTATCCCTCTGATGGTGGGCGGGAGAGGAGGCGACGAGGCTTTCGCCGGTGCGATCATCTCGACGGCGGCGGTCAGCACGCTTTTGTGTGTGACCTTTTCGGGACATCTTGCCGATCTCTTGGGCTTGGGCAAATCGGTTGCGCTCGCCGCCCTTTTCCTTACCTCTTCGACGCTGGGATTTTTCCTAAGCAGCAATCTCGGATTCGATCTACTGCTGTACGGTTTTCTGCTCGGCGTAGGGTGGGGAATTTTCTACGCTCTGATGCCGATCGTCGTTGCCTTCGTCATCGAGCCCGCGCGACGGATCCATTTCATGGCACTCATGTCGGGATGCATGATGGCGGGCATCGGCACGGGACCTCTCGTAGGGAGGCTTGTCAGCTTTTTGCTTCTTCCCATCGAAAGTGCTTTTCTTGTTGCAGGCGTCTGCAGCGTTACGGGAGGCGTACTGTGCTTTTGTGCGGATCGTCGTTTCCGCAAGGGTCGCAATGTTATTCCTCAGGTTAAGCGTATTTCGGCAAGGGCTTTTCGCAAGGTTGCCTGTTCCAACGCTGTTTTTCCGATCGTCATGGTTGGCTTGGGGGGCTGTATTTTCGGCAGCCTGTCCAGCTTTCAGACGACCTACGCTCAGACTTTCGGGTTTGATTACGCTCTGTTTTTTGTAGGATTTATGCTGGCGGCGATCGGTTCGCGTCTGCTGCTTGCGGGCTATGTGGTCTCGTACAATCCTTTCGTTTCCTCCTTCTTTCTGACCTCCTTGATCGTGCTTTCGCTTCTGATGTTTATCGTCTTGACCGACGATGTTTTCTTGTATGTGCTTTCGGCGGTCGTGTTGGGGGGGGGCTACGGCTTGACCTATTCTGTCATCAACGGGTTGGCGGCAAACGAAGCGCCTGAAGGATTGATGCCTCAGTCGCTGCTGCTGTTTGGTCTTTCCTATTGTACTGGTGTTTTTGGATTTCCTATTGTGG
Source organism: Alphaproteobacteria bacterium (assembly GCA_014237925.1). Classification (GTDB taxonomy): domain Bacteria; phylum Pseudomonadota; class Alphaproteobacteria; order JABAAW01; family JABAAW01; genus JABAAW01. The sequence goes on along the minus strand of JABACB010000005.1, from coordinate 38,946 downwards.
CGGGCGGGCTTATCGTGCGCTTGGGAGTGATCGCGATGCTCTACAGCCTGCTTGTCCTTGCGCTATTGAATGTCTCGATTGCGGTCTTTCGCCTTTGGCAGCAACGGGCGCGGTGAACGATAGGCGCGACGCACGAGGGACGGGGCGCGACGCATGCCCTGTCCCCTTCTCACTCGGCAGCTCTTCTCATTGTCGTAACCGCCTGATGCAGCGTATCTCTCCCTCCACGCCCATAATGCGCGCGCGCGCCGTTGCCACAGACTCCTTCGAGGTCGCCATCGAACCCGCGTTCGCATGCAACATGGTCTCTCCGTCGACCATGACCCCGACATGCCTGTGCCAAAAAACAAGGTCGCCCCTTTGTAAACTCGGCAAAGGATTTCTCCCCCCCTGCCCCGTCCAATCCAATGCCTCGCCCAAAGCACGCTCCTGCGGCGCGGAATCCCTAGGACACGCAATGGCATGAACCCCCATCGATACCTGCAACAACGCCGAACAATCCATTCCTGCATAACACCCCCCTCCGTACAAATAAGGAACATTCAAAAATTTCAACGCCGTCGAAACCCAGTCGCGCCCGTTGACGATGCCACACTCCGCAAGAGGAAGAAGCTGATGCCGCTTCACAAAAACTCGCGCATCCTCTCCCCCTCTTCTTCCCGCTTGGAGACGAAGCGCAACAAAACTCTGCTCTCGCCCTGCCTTCTCTACCTCTCCTTGCGCTTCTTGCGCTTCTCGTATCTCGCTGACACGCAAACGGCTTCCCATCGGGAAAGCCCATGTCGCCGCCGCCGTGTCCCTCGCCTCCCTGTATCCCAACGCAAGAGGAACGACGGTGATCGACAAGCTCGTGCTTGGATCCTCACGGCTTGCCCAAGCAGCAAGGCTCGCCCTCTCCAGCCAGCCTTCGTAGCCGTCAAGGCAAGAGCGGATGCGAACCCATCCCTTGTTCTCCCTCTCATTTTTCAGAAGAGCTACGGGCGTGCCGAAAAACAGCTCTGTGTCGATGTCGGCTTCGGAAGCGGCGTGTCTGCGGAGATAGACTCGCTCGCAACAAACCTCTTTGTGCCTGCTCTCCTCCATCGTTGAGCCAAGACGCGAGCTAAAGAGATTTTTTAGCGACTTTGTCGAGCTCAATCGCAACATCCAAGACGCGTCCCAAGTCCTTGATATGCAACATGTTGCTTCCGTCGCTGGGCGCTGCGTCGGGATCGCCATGAACCTCCAAAAACAGCCCCGCCACCCCGACCGCGCTCGCCGCACGCACGAGAGACTCGATACAGGCGCGATTTCCCGAACTGACCCCCTCCCCCCCGCCCGGACGCTGTACGGCGTGCGTGGCATCCATGACGACAGGATGCCCCGTGCGCGCCATCTCCCACAGCCCCGTCATGTCGACGACAAGCCGATTGTAACCGAAGCTTGTTCCGCGCTCGCAAAGCAAAACGCCTCCCGCGCCACCACGCTCGACCTTCTCTGCCACATAAGCCATGTCCTGAGGCGCCAGGAACTGCCCCTTCTTCACATTCACCACCTTGCCCGTCGCGCCCGCCGCCCACAGCAAATCCGTCTGCCTGCATAAGAAAGCCGGGATTTGCAAAACATCGACGACACTCGCTACGCGCTCGCAATGCCAAGCCTCGTGGACATCGGTCATGGTGAGAAAACCCTTCTCGCGCAACGCGGCGAAAACTTCGAGCGCACGCTCGATCCCCAGTCCGCGTTGTGAGGAGAGGGAAGTTCGGTTCGCCTTGTCGAAGGATGTTTTGTAGATCCAGTCTATCTTGCGCGGCGCGCAAATCTCGGCGATCGCCTCGCTCGTCTCGATGGCATGCGCACGGCTCTCCAAGGCGCAAGGTCCTGCGAGCAACACGAGGGGGCGGTCGTTGGCAAAGACGAGCTCTCGCGTAGCACTGCCCCTCACGCCCTTGACGACGACAGGACGGACAGACTCGGCTGCGTAAGGGGGCAGGCGAGAAGAATCGAGTTCGGTCAAGTCCTTGCTTGGCTCAGGATTTTGCGAAGTGTTTCAGCGGATCGACGGGTCGAGAATTCCTTCTGAGCTCGAAATGCAGCATAGTTTTGCGGGCGTCGCCCGAGCTTCCGACCTTTGCGATCGTCTGCCCTCGCTTGACGCGGTCGCCGCGTTCGACCAGATTTTGGCTGTTGTAGCCGTAGGCGGTGAGGTATCCGTCGGCGTGCCTGACCAAGATCAGATTGCCGAAGCCCTTGAGCGCAGAGCCACTATAGACGACAACACCGTTCTCTGCTGCCTTGATCGTGCTGCCCGCTTTGGCAGCGATGTTGATGCCGTTGTTGCGCTGTCCGAAGCTTTTTTCGCCGAAGCGACTGACCACCTTCCCAGACAGCGGTCGGAGAAAATCTTTGCGGTCGCGGCGAGGGGCTTTAACCAGTTTTTGTCGTTTGGCCGATGTCCTTGTCGCGGCGGTCGTCTGTCTTGAGGAGGAGCTTGCCGCTTGCAGGCGCACGGAGCTGCCGGCTTGCGCAGTACCGCCGCGGACGATGAGAAGCTGTCCGATGTTGAGCTTGTTGGCGTTTCGGATTCGGTTCGTCTGTTTGAGGCTTTGTACGGAGGTGCCGTGTTTTCTGGCGATGCTGTAGAGCGTCTCGCCTTTTTTGATGATGTGTCGCGTTTCGCTTGCAGCCGACCCTCCCGCGACGGGGATGGAGAGCTTTTGTCCGACGGCAAGGCGGTTGGGATTGGCAATCCCGTTGAGGCGCGCGAGCTCCAGGTGGGAGATACCGTAGCGTCGCGCGATGGAGAGCAAGGTTTCTCCTTTGCGGACGCGATGCGTCGTCGTACTTTGTGTTGTCTGGCGGGGTTGGGTGGCAACGGAGGGAGCCGTTGCGGTTTGGGATGTCGTGTTGCTGCCTGCAATATCAGAATCTCCAGGCACGATGCCGCTCACCGAGGGGATCTTCGCGCTGCGCGGTATTTGGTGGCGTTCGATGCGTTCGTCGGCAGAGATGGGGCGAAGGCGAACTTTGCCGCCCTGTTGACAGCCCGCAAACAGAACTGCCGTCAGGAAAGCGGCACAGAGAGAGGCAACCGAGAGAAGGAAAGGAATAGAGAAAGGAATGGCAAAGAGGCGGCGCATGCCCCTATTGTATGTAGTGGCGCAGAGGGATGCAAGCAAGGAGCAAGCAAGCAAGGAGACAGCAAGCAAGGAGATAGCAAGCAAGGAGTCGGTGCAAAAAGAGCGATTCTCAAGGAGCTACGACCGACGGCTCTGCAACGCCTTGATGCCTCCCATATAGTTCCACAACACCGCGGGCAGCCGCACCGACCCATCCTTCTGTTGCCCGTTTTCCAACAGAGCAGCCATCGTTCGCCCGACCGCAAGACCTGACCCGTTCAGCGCGTGGGGAAACTGCGTTCCCTTCACGCCCTTGCGTCGAAAGCGAGAGTTGAACCTCCGCGACTGGAAGGCTGCGCAGTTGGAGCAACTGGAAATCTCCCGATAGACGCCTTGCGCCGGCATCCATACCTCCAAATCGTAAGTTTTCTCGGCAGAAAAGCCCATGTCGCCCGCGCACAACAGCATCACGCGATAGGACAGTTCCAATCGCTTTAAGATCTCTTCTGCGCAGTTCGTCATGCGCTCATGCTCCTCGTGAGACTTTTCGGGGCTAGTGTGGCTCACCAGTTCCACCTTGGAAAACTGATGCAAGCGCAACAAGCCCTTCGTATCTCTGCCCGCAGACCCCGCCTCTTTGCGGAAGCAGTTTGTCCACGCTACATAGCGTTTCGGCAGCTCCGCCTCGTCCATGATCTCTCCGCCGTGCAAGCCCGTCAGAACTGTCTCGGCGGTCGGGATCAGGTAGCGTCCGTCTTCCGTTTTGAACAAATCCTCGTGAAACTTCGGCAGATGCCCCGAGCCGAACAAGGTTTCTTCGCGCACCAACACAGGAGCGCACACCTCCGTATAGCCGAACTCCTTCGTATGCACATCGAGCATGAAGGTCGCAAGCGCGCGCTCTAGCCTTGCCAAGTTTCCGTAGAGCAGCGAAAAACGCGCACCCGCCACTTTGGCAGCACGAGGAAAATCCATCTCGCCTGCTGTCATTCCTTCTGCAGCCTTCCCTCCTTCTCGTTGAACCCCTTCTCGTTGCCCTAACCCCTCGCCGATGTCGTCGTGCGATCGGGGCGGAAAGGCAAAGCTCGGCAGTTCGCCTACCTCGCGCAAGAGCTTGTTTTCTGTCTCGTCCTTGCCTTCGGGAACATCGGGGCTGGGAATGTTCGGCAACAAGGACAAGGCAAGCTGCAACTGCTCGTCCTTCTCACGAACCTTGCCTTCTGCTTCGGCGATCGCAATCTTCAGCTCTTTGGCACGGCTTGTCGTCTTTGCAAGCTTCTGCGTGTCCTGCTGCTTGGTGAGGGCGGCGATAAAATGAGCGATCTCGTTGCGCTCCGCTTGCAAGCTCTCCAGCCTCTTGACCGCCTCCCTCCAAATGTCGTGCTTTGCCACGAGAGCTTGCGCCTGATGATTTATTCCTCGTTTGCGCATTCCTTCGTCGAAATGTTCTTGAGCCTCGCGCAAAGCTTTGATGTCGTGCATGTCAGCGTGTCCGTTCCCTTCGTTTGGCGGCTTTCGCCATGAGCACAGCGCCCCAGATCGATATCTCGTAGAGCAGGATAACGGGCAGCGCGAGCGCGATTTGGCTCAGAGGGTCTGGCGGCGTGAGGATGGCGGCGACGACGACGGCGATGAGAATGGCGTAGCGTCGTTTTTGACGCAGCGATTCTGCGGTGGTGATCCCTGCCTTGACGAGCAGCATCAACAGGACGGGCAGCTCGAAGCAGAGGCCGAAGGCAAGCACGAGCCGCATGACGAGCGAGAGGTATTCGCCTACCTTGGGCTCCAGGCGGATGGCGAGGTGGCTTGCGTCTTTCGCTTGTTCGAAGCCTAAGAAGAACTTCCAAGCGACGGGGAGGACGAGAAAATAGACGAAGCTCGCGCCGAGGTAGAAGAGGACGGGGGTTGCGAGCATGAAGGGCCAGACGGCATTTTTCTCGTTCTTGTAGAGACCAGGGGCGACGAAGAGCCATATCTGCGCGCACATCAAGGGCAGGGCGACGAGCAGGGCTGTGAACATGGCGAGTTTGATTTCGGTGAGAAATTGTTCTTGCATGGCGGTATAGATCATGCCTCTTCCGGCTTGGTCTTCGAGCAGGCGGGTGAGCGGTTGCATGAGGAAGTTGAAGACGGGTTTGGCAAAAAAGAAGGCGGCGACGAAGGCGAGGAAGAAGATGGCGAGGGCTGCGAGCAGTCGTTGTCGCAGTTCTCGCAAGTGAAAGAAGATGTCTTGTTTGGCGTTGTCGGTCATTGCTGAAGTATCGCTTTAGGTTTGCGAAAGTGAAGACTTGGTAGAAGATTTGGCAGAAGACTTGACAGGGGACTTGGGCGAAGGCTTGTTGACTGAAGGCTTGGCGACTGAAGGTTTGGCGACTGAAGGCTTGTTGACTGAAGGTTTGGCGACTGAAGGTTTGGCGGAGGGTTTATCAGAAGGCTTGTTGACAGAGGGCTTCACTGAAGGTTTGGCGGAGGGCGAGGTGGTTTTGCGGAGGGCAGCGGTTTTCGGCTTGGGGGGGAGGATGTTGTGACTCTTTTTTGATATCTTGGTCGATGTCTTGGTCGATGTCTTGGTCGATGTCTTGGGCGGTATCTTGGTCGTACCTTTGGGCGTCGTTGTTTTGCCTTTGGAGGATTTTTCGGGGGACTTTCCGGGGGACTTTTTTAGAGTTTTTTTAGAGCTTTTTGTGGCGGCTTTGGCTCTGTTTTCTAGGTCTTCGATTTGCCGCTGGATTCGTTTGGAGGAGTCGTGGATGAGGTTTCGTGCTTTAGCCGTTTCTGACGAGAAGTCTTCAAGGTGTGTTTTCGAGAAGTTGTGGATGTGGTGTTGGAGCTCTTGGGTTGTGGCGCGGACCTTGTTGGTAACCGAGATCAGGGTTTTGAGAAGGGACGGGAATTCCTTAGGCGGGAAGACGACGAGTGCAACAGCACCGAGGACGATGAGTTCTTGCCAGCCGATGTCAAACATGGGGCGGATTGTAGGGGGTAGAGGGGAAGATTGCAAGGAAGAGCTGGCAAGGAAGAGCTGGCAAGGAAGAGCTGGGATGGTGCGCGTCGATTAAAAAGCCGTGCTTGAACGCGCAACCCCTTTTCGCGTAGCCCTTCTTGCTTCTGCAACCCCTTCTCGCGTAGCCCTTCCGCAATCCTTTCTTCGCAACCCCTTCTCTCGCGTAGCCCTTCCGCAACCCTTCTTCCGCAATCTTTTCACGCAGCCCCTTCTTTTTGTGTTCCGCGCTCAAGGATAGCAAAGCGCACTAGCGTGCGCTTTGCTGTGTGACGCGGGATCTTCGCTTCTTCGTAGGGAGACTCTTTGTAGAGAGACTCTTTAAAGTAGAGAGACTCTTTGCTCTGCTTGTCTCCCTTCTTGTCTCCCCGCTTGTCTCCCTGCTTGTCGAGCTCGAGCGCCCCCTGTCGGGATGCGTTGGGCTGCCCCCCTGCAATCGCGCTCAGCCCTTCTTCTTCGTCTTGCCCTTTTCTCCCTCAGGCACGCGCTTTTTCTCCTTCTCGCCGTCCAAACTGCTACGAAACTCGCGCAACCCCCGCCCGAAATCGCCCATCAACCGCGACAGCTTGCCGCCTCCCCCAAACAACACAACCGCAACCGCCAACACGATCAGCCAATGCCAAATGCTGAAACTACCCATCTCTCCATCCTCCGCAACAAAGTGAAACAACACCCCCTATCCCATACCACAATTCTCCGCAAACAACAAGACATCGCTGCGCTCGACCGAGAGCAAAACCCTGCTGCCAACCTCTGGCAAAAAGCACCCCCCCGCACGAGCGTGCAAATGGACTCTCCCCCCGTTCAAGGAGCTCGACAAATGAACCAAGCTGTCGCCGCCGATCATACGCGACGCCTCGACAATGCCCACACAACTCCCCTCGCCCGCCTCGTCGCCCCGCAGCATCATCGAAAGACGCAAGCACTGCGGACGAACGACCACTTCGGCAGAACCTCCGCCGACGCCGACAGGAAATCTCCCGAACGGCGTGATGGCATATCCCGCCTCCACAGCGACCGAGAAACGATTCACCTCGCTCAACAAGGAGGCAACATACGCATTACACGGCGCGCCGTAGATCGCACACGGCGCACCGCTCTGCACCAGCCTTCCGCCCTCGTCCAGCACCAGCAATCGATCGGACATATACATACCCTCCTCCGCATCGTGGGTCACCAGCAACACACTGCACTCCGCAGACTGAATCCAATGCAACGTTCGATCGCGAATCCTGTCGCGCAGACGAACATCCAAATTGGCAAACGGCTCGTCCAACAACAGCAAGCGAGGACGAGACACCAACGCACGCGCCAAAGCTACCCGCTGCTGCTGTCCGCCCGACAACTGCTGCGGATAGCTCTTGGCGAATTCCTCCAGCTCGACCATCGCCAAAACAAAGGCGATCTCGTCGCCCTCCCTCCCCTTGCCGTCGCCGCCGCGAAAAGCCAGCGACAGATTCTCCCCGACCGTCATATGCGGAAACAAGGCGAAATCCTGAAAGACCATTCCTATCGAACAGCGCAGCTCCGGCGCGACACAACGCTCGCGCGAACAGACCTCCTCGCCGCCCAAAAGGATCTTTCCCGCCGCACAACACTCCAAGCCCGCCAGCAGACGCAACACCGTCGTCTTGCCGCAGCCCGAAGGTCCCAAAAGGCAGACGACATTGCCCTCAGGAATCTCGAAACACAAGTCCTTCAAGATCGACCGCCCCTGGTGCGAAAAGTTCACATCGACAAACGAAACGGCAGCGACATCGCCATCCCCCGAGCCCGAAGCTCCCTTCGAGCGTGAAATCTCCCTCGACTTCAAAGCCTTGGCGTTTGACGAAAATGTGCGCGGCGAAAGCATGGCAATCCCTATCCCCTATCCTCTATCGTTTCGAACGCCGCTTCGCCTCAACCTTTCGCCACAAGGCGACATTGCGCGCATGCTCGGCAAAGGTTTTGGCAAAACGATGCCCGCCCGCGCCGTCTGCCACAAAGTACAAGTCGTCGCTCTCGACAGGATGCAACGCAGCCTCGATCGACAGACGACCGGGGTTGGCAATCGGCGAAGGAGGCAATCCTTTGTGAATATAGGTGTTGTACGGATGATCGCGCAACAACTCGCTCCTGCGCAAGCCTCGTCCCAAGATGCCGAGTTTTTTGCTCTCCCAATAGACGAGCGTCGGATCCGTTTGCAGCTTCATGCCGCGCAGAAGACGATTGTAAAAAACGCCGGCGACATGTCCGCGCTCGGAAGATCTTCCCGTCTCGCGCTCGACCAAAGAGGCGAAAATCAACACATCACGCTCCGACTTCAGAAAACGACGCGCCCAAGGATGGACGCTGCGATCGCGCCACGCATGCAAAACATACTGCTCCATCGCACGCCGCATGCGCTCGACGATCTTGGCGATGTTTTCTCCGCGGCGATAGGCGTAAGTGTCAGGCAGAAGGCTTCCCTCCTGCGGCAAAACCTCCAAGTCGCCCTTCACATGGAGGGTTTGTGTCAGCAAGCGCTCGATCTGCCTCACCGTCAACCCCTCAGGCACTGTGACCGAGTAGCGTACCGTCTCGCCACGCCGCATCTGTCCCAAGACTCTCGTCAAGGAGGAGCGCTTTTCGAAAGTGTATTCGCCTGCCTTCAAACCGTGTTGCTTGCCCGTCAAACGCGCTGTCCAAACGAAGAGACGACCGCTGTCGACAATACCCTCCTGTTGGAGCAGCACCCCGATCGCCTGAAGGGAGGTGCCGTGCGCAAAAAGGATGTTCTTGCGCACGCCAAGCGGACCTGAGCGCGTGATCTCGAAAGCAACCCAGCCCGCAAGCCCACACGCGAGCAAGACCACCCCCAAACCCACCCATTGCGCAAAGATCCGCATCACCTTCCCACATGCTCAACAACGAGCGAAGACGAGGCATGCGTTCGTTCCGCCGAAGCCAAACGAATTGGAGAACACCGCCTCCAGCCGCTTGTGTTTGCTCGTCAAGGCGACGCGATCGATGGCTGTATCCACGCTGGGGTCGAACAAGTTCAGCGTAGGCGGCAGGTCGCCTGAAAGCAATGTCTTGATTGCAAAGATCGCCTCCAACGCGCCGGCGGCGCCCAAAGTGTGTCCGAGCGACGATTTCGTCGAAGAAACGCTCAAGCCCTGCGCCGCCGAAGCATAGATTCGCTCGATCGTACGCAACTCGATGTCGTCGCCCAAAGGCGTCGAAGTGCTGTGCGCGTTGCCGTAACCTATGCGCTCTGCCGACAAGCCCGCGCGTCGAAACGCCTGTTGCATCGCTCGAAAAGGGCCGTCGCCCGAAGGATCGGGCGCCGTGATATGATAGGCATCGCCGCTCAAGCCGTACCCGCGCAGCTCCGCATAGACGCGCGCACCGCGCCGCTTGGCATGCTCGTACTCCTCCAGCACAAGCACGCCCGCCCCCTCGCTCATCACAAAGCCGTCGCGCGCTTTGTCCCAAGGTCTCGACGCCTCTTCGGGACGCTCGTTGTAGCCCGTCGAAAGCGCACGCACGGCAGAAAACACGCTGAAACTCAGACGCTCGACACTCGATTCCGCTCCGCCTACGACCATGACATCGGCATCGTCCGTAGCGATCAGACGCGCGCCTTCGCCCAAAGCATGCGCCCCCGTTGCACAAGCGCTGACAACCGAATAGTTCGGTCCGCGCAAGCCGAAACGAATCGCCACCTCTCCGCTCAAGATGTTGATCAGCGAATAAGGCAACACGAAAGGGCCGATGCGCCGTGTTCCTTCCTTTTCCAACAAAAGAGACGTCTCGGAAAAACTACGAACCCCCCCGATGCCAGAGCCAATCACAACGCCCGCGCGACAACGTGCCTCGTCCGTCGCAGGCACATATCCCGAATCGGCGATCGCCGTCGTGCCGGCAGCCACCGCGTACTGTACAAAGGGATCCATACGGCGACGTTCTTTCGCTGTCAATCCCAGGTCGTTTGCAAAACGGCTCCCTTTCGAGGTATCGGAGGGCAGTGCTTTGCTTCCTTCGCTACTCTTTTCGTTACTTTCTTCGTCGTTACTTTCTTCGTCGTTACTTTCTTCGCCACTCTTTTCGTTACTTTTTTCGTTGCTTCTTTCGGCGATTTCTTCTGCGACAAAAATTTCGCCGCCGATACGGCAGGCAAAATCGTCGGCGCGAAACTTCACGACCTGAGCGATGCCGCTCTGTCCCGACAGAAGACGCTGCCACACCTCTTCCAGTACGCTACCTAAGGGAGTCACCACTCCCATTCCGGTAACGACGACTCTACGCATCGAGAACCGCATCGAGAACCGCACCGAGAACCGCATCGTTAGCAAAGCCCGATTGCAAGGAGCCGCTACAAGAATCAACGCTACCTATCGATAGAGAACTCGACACGGGGCTTTCAAGACAAGAATCAGGACAAGGAAGTCGGAGCGTACAAGAGGAAGGCACGAGCCTCGCTCTCGTGCTTGGGGGAGATGCTCTGTTTTGTCAGTCTTTCTTCTTGTGTTCGTCCTTCTTGTGTTCGTCGATGTAGGTGACGGCATCCTTGATCGTCAAGATTTTTGTGGCTTCGTTGTCAGGGATCTCGCAGTCGAATTCTTCTTCGAACGCCATGACAAGCTCGACGGTATCCAAGCTGTCCAGGTTGAGGTCTTCGATGAAACGCGCCTCCTCCTTGACTAAGGATTCGTCGACATCGATCTGCGAGGTGACGATTTTCTTGACTCTTTCTAGCGTGTTGCTCATAGGGGGGCTCCTTCACAAAAAGGGGGAAAAACAAAAAAGACTGCGGAGCAGACTAGCACGAAACGAACGCGGCACAACAAAAAAGCGCCACGCTAAAATATAGCGATTAATATAGAATTTTCGGACACAGAATCTTCGCCTTAGACCATCGCCAAGCCGCCGTTGACATGGAGCGTTTGTCCTGTCGTATAGGCAGATTCCGAGCTTGCGAAGTAGAGCACGGCATGAGCGATATCCTCGCTGGTGGCGTAGCGTCCGAGCGGAATTTGTTCGAGCACCCGTTGTTTGACTTGCTCAGAGAGGTTTTCCGTCATGGCGGTCGCAACGAACCCAGGCGCCACGCAATTGACGGTGATCGAGCGCGAGGCGAGCTCTTGCGCAAGGCTTTTCACCAGCCCCACAAGCCCGGCTTTGGAGGTTGCGTAGTTGGTCTGTCCCTTGTTTCCTGTGAAGCCTACGACCGATCCGACCATGACGATCCTGCCGCATCGTTGTTTCAGCATGGGACGGAGAAATTGTTGCGTCAGGTGGAAGACGCCCGTGAGATTCACTTCGAGAACTTCTCTCCAAGCAGAGGCTTTCATGTTGAGCGCGAGTCCGTCTTGGGCTTGCCCTGCGTTGTTGACGAGAATGTCGAGCGACTCGTGCTCGGCGAGAATGGTCTTGGCGAGCGAAGTTCGCTCCTCGGCATCGGAGAGGTCGCAAGGATAGGCTTGAGCTTGTCCGCCCAGCTCCTCCTTGAGACTGTTGAGCTTGGCGATGTTGCGCCCCGTCAAAAAAACCTGGGCACCGCGCGCTGCAAGCAGGCGTGCAGTGGCAGAGCCGATGCCTCCGCTGGCACCCGTGACGAGGGCTCGTTTGGAAGAGAGGGAGTCCATAGAGGGCATTCTAACAGACAAAAAAAACTTTGGGAAACCCTTTGGAAAAACCTTGGGGAAAACCTTTGGGAAAACCTTTGGGAAAACCTTTGGCACTGTTTTTTCTTGACTTCCCTCATGCGGCGGCTAGGATGAAAGAGGATTAGGAGAACAGAAGCAAGGGACGAAAAGGGAGACGGATGTTGCAAACATCGAACGAAGTACCGAGCTTCGACACAGAAATGGTTGTCGCTCGGTTGAAACAAGGGGGATGGAACGAAGAGCAGGCAGCTGCCTTGTGCGATGTGTTCCGCGAGGTCACGCGCGGACTGACGAGCGTTGCCGATACAAAAAGGCTTGAGGAGAAAATGGAAGGAAGGATGGAAGGCTTGGAAGGGAAGATCGAAGGATTGCGGCTATTGATGATCGGAGGTTTTACGATCATGGGATTGGGGTTTGCGTTGCTGGGCTTTTTGATCGTCTTCAAGGAATTCTTGTTCTCAGGCTGACAGAAATCCGCGCGGTGCGACGGGTCTGCAGGTCAAAAAGGTCAACGGACAAGTTGTTGTTTCGTTAAACAGATCGTGTTTTTTCTTGCTCTTTGCCTACAACCCTGATAGATTTTTCGCTTATGGACATTCTCGATTCACGAAAGCTCTATCTCCTCCGCAAAGGGCGGGGAGCTGTCGCGGCTTCCTCCAACATCAACCTTGAGGGGCTCGAAGCTCTACAGCCCCGCAAGGCAAGCGCGGACGTTCACTTTCTTCCTCTGCCCGAACGGCTTGGAAAATTGCTGCACCAAGAGCCACCCGCCCTCGAAATTGACGGCGCGCAGGAGGCGATTTCTCGTGTGGAGTTCGAAGCCTTCAAGCAGGAGGTCGATGCCAAAATAGACCTGCGCAATGCTGAAATGGTCATTCTCAGAGCGCACGTGCTCGCCATGGAAAAGGACATCGCCTTGATTCGAAAGAACATGCTCCGCATCAAAAGCTTCGCCGTTGCTGGCACTCTCTTCATCCTTTGCTGGACGGTTTTTGTCAATCTTTTGTTCTGATTTCCTTGTTCTGATTCTCTTGTTCTGAACCGCCTGCTGCTTCTCGTTCAGTCTTGTTCTGCCTGCAAACGAGGGGGAGGCAGTCCCGATCTTCTGTGCGCGGCTGTCAGCGTGTTCCACAACAACATGGCGATGGTCATAGGACCTACGCCGCCTGGCACGGGGGTGATGGCTGCTGCTCTCTTTTGTGCTTCGGAGAAGTCGACATCGCCTGTCAGCTTGCCTTCTTCTCGATTGATTCCGACATCGACAACGACGGCTCCCTGCCTGATCCAGTCGCCTTGGACAAAGTTGGCGCGTCCGACGGCGGCGACCAGCACCTCCGCCTCTCGACATAGGGCGGGCAGGTCGCGCGTGCGCGAGTGCGCGATGGTAACACTGGCATGCTCTGCCAGCAGCAGCAGCGCCATCGGCTTCCCCACGATGTTGGAGCGTCCCAAGACGAGCGCGCGTTTCCCCGCGAGGCTGTCGCCCTGCTGAGCGAAGTGGTGGTGCAACAGGTGCAGACATCCGAAGGGGGTGCAAGGGACGAACCCGTCTTCGATGCCGCAGAGCAGCTTGCCGCTGTTTTCGGTGTGGAAGCCGTCGACATCCTTGCGCGGGTCGATCGCCTCGATGATCGCCCTCTCTTGGAGCCCTGGCGGCAGGGGGAGTTGGACGAGGATGCCGTCCGTCGATTCTTCGGCGTTCAGAGCGTTGATCGTCTCCAGCAGCTCGGCTTGCGACAAGGAGGCGGATTGACGAAGGACGCGACTTTCAAAACCTGCGTTGCTCGCGCGTTTCTCTTTCGCGCGCACATAGACGGCGCTGGCAGGGTCGTCGCCGACGATGCAGACGCTCAGTCCTGGCTTCCTGCCTGTTCGCTTTGCGAAGGTTGACGCCAAATCGGCGATGCGCTCGTTGAGCGATGCGGCGACGGAGGCACCGTCGATAAGGGTTGCCGACATAAGGTTTGTTCCTATTGTTTGTGTCGTGTTCTCGGATCGTCCTCTTGAATATTCTTTTGAGGCATGGCGGTTTTTAAAGGATTTGACAAGCAAGAAAATACCGCTATGATAGGTGGAGAACAAAAGAAGTTTTGATGGATAGTCTACCATGAGAATATCGTCTTTCGCCTGCCTGCTGCTGGCTTTCTCGCTTGCGGGTTGCGCTTCGCAAAGGCAGGGATTAGGACAGGGACCTACGGAGGAAGAGAGGAACCCTCTGACGCACGGCAATGTGCAGTTGCATTTGAGGGTGGGGCAAACTTCGCAGGCGCAAGTGTTGGATGTGTTCGGACCGCCTGACATTGCCACCATCGACGGCAGCGGCAAGGAGGTTTGGACTTTCAAGCGCTCCGCTTCGGTCAGTCGTTCGCGCACGGGGAGCGGAGGATTCTTTCTGCTCTTGGGGGGCTACAACAGAACCACCTCTTCGGCGGAGAACACGCAGAGGAGGATGACGCTGCTCATTAAATTCAACGAAAAGAAAATCGTCAGCGATTTCAAGAGTCGAACAAGCAGCTTCTAACATTCTTGTCGCACGATGAAAACCCTTCGTAAAATTGTCAGCAGGGGGCTAAGCGGAGTATCTGGGCTTTTGGGGGGAGTGGTCTTGTTATCCTCTTGTGGTTTGTTTGACATTGCGCCGCCGATCACAGAGGCTCAGCGCGAGGAGATACAATCGCGCCAGTGGGAGACTGCGATCGAAGACGTTCACAGAGCGAGCATCTTTGTCTTGCGCGGCTTGGGCTATCAGATCACGAGCGACAAGAACGACAGGACGCTTGTCGAAGCGAGGGGGCTAGTGAAACAAAAGCGAGCGGAGGACGATTGCAGGAGCGTTTGGGACCCCTTGGCGAGACGGCATGTGCGACATTGTCAGCCAGGCGAGCGGTATCAGACTTTTCGTAGGTTGACCTTGACGATGGAGCGTATTGGCAACTACACGCATTTGCGTTTGATCGTTGTCAATGTCAACAGTCGCTATGGCGACAAGATTCTGACGGACAACGCTTTGCACGAGCGGATCTTTAGCAAGATCGAAGAGAGGTTGTTCGTACGAGAGACGCTGGAATAGCCTTGAGAGGCGGGAGATTGGGGCGGAGGATCGGATTTTTAAGGACAAAAAAAGAGGCATCGCAACTTAGCCAAAGCTGTTCTTGTAACGAAAGGCTATAGATAGCGTGTTTTTAGCGTGTTTCTTGCGAAACGCGCTTCGGAACGCGTTTGGGAACGCGTTTGGGAACGCGCTTGGGATAAGAAAAGGCTGCGCGTTTCGCTACGCTCACGCGCAGAATGCACGCCACAATCCGCGCCAACAAATCCACACCAATAGCCTTGATCAATAGTTTTGGACGCGCAACACAACGATGTCTGTTGCGCGAGCGCGTGCCACACAAAAGGCACGAGCGCGAACGCAACAGACATGCTCTGCCGCGCCCTCGAAGTTTGTTCTGTGCGAGTCTTGTTTCCCCCCTACTTGTCTCTCCCTCCCGCTCCCCATACCCCCATGCGCAAGACTTGCTAAAGGACGGGTGGGAGGAAAGAAAGTTTGCGCGTCTTGTGTTCTATTCTTGCATTCTATTCTTGCGTTCTATTCTTGTGTTCTATCAATCAACATACATAACCCCCGCTACAAAACTTCTTTCTCTTTCCTCGCCTCTCGCAAAGCCTCTGCCCTTTTCTCGACCAACTCGACGATGTGATCGACTAATTTCGTATCCTTGCTCTTGTCCTTACCCTTGTTCTTACCCTTGTCCTTGCCTGTATCTTTGCCCCCTCCCATGTTGTCGTTCCCTCCCTCGAAGCGATGATCCTTCCCCCCCCCCACATAGATTTGATGCGTCCCCTTCCCTCCCCCCGCAACTCCGACATCGCTGGAACGCGCCTCGCCCGGTCCGTTGACGACGCATCCGATGATCGAAACCGTGATCGGCTCACGGATATGCTCCAAGCGCTCCTCCGCCTCGCGCACAACACCGATCACATCGAAGCGCTGACGAGAACAGGAAGGACAAGCAACGATGTTGACCCCGCGCGAACGCAACTTCAAGGACTGCAGAACGGCAAAGCCGACACGCACCTCCTCGACAGGATCGGCAGACAAGGAGACGCGTAAAGTATCGCCGATTCCCTCCAACAACAAAGTTCCCAAGCCTATCGCCGACTTGACACTGCCCGCCATCTGCCCGCCCGCCTCCGTAATTCCCAAGTGCAACGGATGGTCGCAAGAGCTCGCCAAAAGACGATAGGAGGCAATTGCCAAACGCACATCGGAGGCTTTGACGCTGATCTTGAAAGCATCGAAGTCGCAGTCTTCCAACAAGCGACTTTGCAACAAGGCGCTCTCGACCATCGCCTGCGGACAAGGCTCTCCGTATTTTGCAAGCAAGTCGCGCTCCAAAGAACCCGCATTGACACCGATGCGAATCGAACAGCCCGCATCCTTTGCAGCCTTCACAACCTCGCGCACGCGCGAAGCCCCGCCGATATTGCCCGGATTGATTCGCAAACCCGCCGCTCCCGCCCGCGCCGCCTCCAAGGCACGCTTGTGGTGGAAGTGGATGTCGGCGACCAAGGGAAGAGATACTCGCTTGACAATTTGGGCGAAGGCGCGCGTCGACTCCTCGCTCGGACAGGAGACGCGAACAATGTCCGCACCCGCCTGCGCCAAAGCCTCGATCTGCCGCACGCACGCTTCGATATCCTCGCTCGGCGTGTTCGTCATCGACTGAACCGAGATCGCAGCGTCCCCCCCGACAAAAACCGAGCCTACAGAAATACGACGCGAACGACGCCGAACAACGGGCAAAGCCTCGTGCGCTGCCATCCTGTCAGAAGAATCGAGCATCGCTTAAATTTAAGGGTTGCCTCCGTCCAACTCCAGCATGCGTTCGGAACGTTGCTGACGCAACAGCTCGATTTCAAGAACGACAGGCAAACGCTCGCGCGCCAACACGCCGCCCTCTCGAACCGCCGTGCGCGTGCGCAAGTGCGACGGCTCCAACGACATGAAACCCGAAGGGCTAGGAATGCGAAACGGTTCGATCACAACGCCCTGAACAACAAAGGTCAGACACGAAAGATTGCCCCCCTTCAAGACAATCCCCAGCTCGGCAGGAACGCGGTAACGATCCCCTTCCAACAAAGTCTCTGCAAACAACAGCTCTGCTCGATCGCGTTTTCCCAACGAAGTGTCGGTTGCAAAAACGGCAATCCAGCAAGTCTCTTTCGCCCACACCTCGATGCGCGTCGAGCCTACAGCTCCGTAAATATGCGGCGCGCGCGTATCTTCGACAACCTCGACAAGCGTCTCTTCTTCGAGCTGCTCCTCGGCTGGCGCAAGCGAAACCGTCGTATCCGTAGCGACGACACCGCGTTCCTCCCCCAACAGATCCAAGACGATCACAGCTCCCAGATAAATCAGAACGGCTCCCAGCAAGGCACCGACGACAACAAGAGGACTCGACAACATTTCGCGCAACTGCTGCTTCTCGGTATCAGAATTCGTGATCGGCGGCGAAGAAAAGCCCCCTTCCGAAGGAAGAGGCGATGGAAGAGGCGAAGGAACAGACAAGGAAGAGACCCTGGATGCCGCCCCCTTGCCGAGGCTCAAAGCAAGGTTGGAAGCAAGGTTCGAGGTCAATCCCGACGAGTCCTCGAACGGCGCGGCAGCTGCCTTGCTCGCCTTCTTCGCAGGAAGACGCTGCATCACGCTTTCGAGCTCTTGCAACCTCCCTTGCGCCTGCAGCACCTTGCGCGCTTTGCTGGCAAATTCCTCGCCCGCCAACCCCAGCAGCGTCGCGTAGCTCTTGACAAAATTAATGTAGAACACATCGCCGGGCAGGTCGTCGGGGCTTCCTTGCTCCAAAGAATCCAAATAGCGATGCCTGATCTTCAGCTGCTCGGCGCAGTCTTGCAACGCGAGCTGGCGCTTGTCGCGCTGACGACGCAGAGCTTCGCCCAGCGATTCGAGCGACAGCTCGCTTGAAAGATCGTCGTCCTTTCTCGCCATCAAATCTTGGATGGAGAGGAAGGGTCTTTTTGCAACTCGAAGACGGCGTGTAGACTGCGCATGGCCAGCTCGAGATAGTCGGCGGCGATCAGAACGCTGATCTTGATCTCGGAGGTCGCGA
Organism: Alphaproteobacteria bacterium; assembly: GCA_014237925.1. GTDB lineage: Bacteria > Pseudomonadota > Alphaproteobacteria > JABAAW01 > JABAAW01 > JABAAW01. The sequence goes on along the minus strand of JABACB010000005.1, from coordinate 21,089 downwards.
TGATCTGGATGTTGATCCCCTTGTCGGCGAGCGTGCGGAACATGCGCGAAGCAACGCCGGCGTAAGAGTTCATGCCCGCTCCGATCAGAGAGATCTTGATCACCTTGTCGTCGCTACGCAGCTCCTGAAAAGGGGCTTCGGAGCGAATCTCTTCCAAGGCAGAGCAAGCGCGCTCCTTGTCTGCTTTCGCAACCGTGAAGGTGATATGAGCTTTCTTCTCGTCTTGAGTCGTGCCTTGTACGATCATGTCGACCGAGATGTTGTTCAGCGCGAGTTGTGCAAAAATTTTGCCTGCAATCCCCGGCGTGTTGTCGAGACCAACGAGGGCGATCTTCGCGTCCTTGTCGGAATAGGCGAGTGCGGTGACAGAGCGTTGTTCCATCGATTTGTCCGTGGCGAAGACAGAGGTTCCTGGGTTGTCGGAGAAGGTCGAGCGAATAAGCAACGGCACGCGAAAGCGCATCGCTGCAGAAGCGGCGCGCGTCTCCAGCACACGCGCACCGAGCGCCGCCATTTCGAGCATCTCTTCGTAGTCGATAGTATCAATTTTGCGCGCTGTTGTCACAATTCTTGGATCTGTCGTGTAGACGCCTTCGACATCGGTGAAAATTTCGCAGAGATCGGCCTCCAATGCCGCAGCAAGCAGCACGGCGGAGGTGTCAGAGCCCCCTCGACCTAGCGTCGCTATGCGCTTGCCGCCGCCCATCGTGCCTTGGAAGCCCGTACAGACGGCGACCGCTTTTTGCCGCAATGTTTCCAGCAGGGTTGTCGTTGCAATTTGTTGCACGCGCGCGTTGCCGTGCGGCCCGCAGGTTTCCACGGGGATCTGCCAGCCGGCGAAGGAGCGCGCTTTCAGTCCGATATTTTGCAGGCAGAGCGCCATCAAGGCTGCCGATTCCTGCTCGCCCGTCGCCAGCAGCGCGTCGGTCTCGGCGCTGGCGGCTGCGTGAGATTTCGAGGCTTCCGAGGCGAGCGCGAGCAAGTGGTCGGTGCGTTCTCCCATCGCAGAGACGACGACAGCCACTTGCTCGCCTTGATGCCAGCGTTGTGCAACAAGCTGGGCTGCGCGACGCATGCAAGCGAGGTCGGCAAGCGAGCTGCCGCCGAACTTTTGGACAACGCGAGACATGCGACATGTCTACAGGATTTGTCGCACAAACGACACAGAAAACAGGACGGGAAATCGTGCTACAAACGGAAACTATGTCCTCGTCTTCGTCTTCCGCCGATGCCTCGCGCTCTTCTTCTGATGGGATTGACGCCTTCGCTTCCGAGTGGTGGCAGCTCGACGGAGCCTTCTCCATGCTGCACAAGATGCAGCCCGCGCGCATGCGCTACCTGCGAGAGCAGATGGTCAAGCACGCGCTCGCGCCTCAGCGCGGAGGCTTGCGCGCAGATCTACGCGCCTTGGACATCGGTTGCGGGGGGGGGCTGATGAGCGAGGCGCTGGCGAGACTGGGGGCGAAGGTTTCCGCCATCGACAGCAGTAAGGAGTCTGTTCTTGTCGCGCGCAGGCACGCCGAGGAGCGCGGGCTTTCCATCGATTATCGCACCATGGCGCTGGAGGAGATGGAGGAGGAGCGAGCCTTCGACTTGCTGTGCGCGATGGAGGTCATCGAGCATGCGGACGATCCGCGTCGTTTTTTGGAGCGGGCTTCGAGGTTGTTGAAAAAGGACGGCATCTTCGTTCTGTCGACGCTCAACCGCACGGCAGAATCGTGGGTCAAGGGCATCCTTGTTGCCGAGCGGCTTCTCGCGTTCGTTCCGCGCGGCACGCACGCGTGGGAGAAGTTTGTCGCTCCTGGCGAGTTGGAACGATGGGGCGAGGCGGCAGGGCTGGAGATGGCAGACCTGTGCGGCATGAGGTATCGTCTTGGATACGGAGATTTCGTGCTGGACTCCGCCAGCCTTTCCTTCAACTACATTGCAACCTTTCGTCTCTCCCCTGCTGCCAAGGGGCGGCGATGACGCGCACCGACGACTACGAAAGGGTGTCGCTGGAAGAGCTTGCCGAAAGAGCAAAGGATGCCTCTTTTTTCTGTGTCGACACCGAGTTCGTACGCGAGCGCACTTATTGGCCCGTATGGAGCCTTGTTCAGATCGCGGCGTTCGATGCAGAGGGTCGTCTTCTTGCCTGCGTCGTAGATGTGCTCGACGAGCGGACAGATATGAAGGCGGTTCGCTCTGTGTTGTACGAGGGGAGTGGAGTAAGAGTTTTTCATGCAGGCAAGCAGGATTGGGAGATTTTGTGGCGGCATTTCGCAGCCTTGCCGTCCGCCATATTCGACACTCAGGTTGCAGCGGCTCTGTTGGGGTATGGCGGTCAGTGCGGATACGAGCGGTTGGCGCGTCTTCGTTTGTCCGTAGAGGTGGACAAGGCGGGACAGCATGCAGACTGGCAGAAGCGCCCTCTCAGCGACAAGCAGATTCGTTACGCTTTGGGCGATGTCGTCTATTTGGCGCAGCTCTATCCGCGTTTGCGCGCGAGACTGGAGGAGCGCGGAAGATTTTTGTGGCTCGCAGAGATTCAGCAAGCGCTGACGGACGCTGCCAGCGTCGAGCAGAGCGGGGAGGAAGCCTTTGTGCGTCTTTCGGCAAAGGTGCGCGGGGGGGAAGAAGCGCGCAAGGTTTTGCGGAGGCTGTGTCGGTGGCGAGAGGAGCGAGCAAAAAAGCTGGACAGACCGAGACAATGGGTTTGTTCGGATGTCGTACTCGTGGCGTTGGCAAAACTGCGTCCTGCTGGCTTTGACGAGGTTCGAAACTGCCGTGCGCTGGGGGGATGGGGCAACAATCGAAGGATGGTGGAGGAGGTTGTCTCGCAGGTTCGAGCGAGCGAACATGATGAGAAGGTTGTCTTGGAGGAGGCGCTTGTTGCGCGTGAGGAGGAGCGTTCTCTGTTGTCCGTTTTACGGGCGTTGCAGCGTGTGTGTAGCGAGGAGGAGGGAGTTGCCGCGGAGTTGCTGGGGGGACAGGCGGAGTTGGTATCGTTTGTTCGAGGGGGGGAGGCGGTGTTTGCGAAGGGGTGGCGGTATGAAATTTTCGGGAGGCGAGCCGAGGCGTTGTTGAAGGGACAACTGGGCTTGTGGGTAGAGGGCGAAAAGATACGAGTGGTCGAAAAGTAGGAACGCGCCTATGTAGCTTGTATAGTAAGCTTGGATAGCGAGAAAGAGACTACGCTTTAAGCGCACGATAGGCAAGCGCGCGATATGTTTGTTGCGCGAGTGCGTGCTTCTCAAAAAGCACAAGCGCGAGCGCAACAGACATACCATTGCCTCTTTGCGAAGATATAGCGTGCTTCTATAAAATGCGTCTATGCAGATAGCTCGTGTGGTTGATGTTGAGAGGGCGGAAGAGAATGCGTTCCATGCACGATAGACAAGTCCGCCGCCGTCTAGTCCTCCGTCATCCTTCCCGCCGCCGTCTAGTCCTCCGTCATCCTTCCCGCCGCCATCCTTCGCATGCCCTTCGAGGCAAACAGAGACTCGCACCCCTCCTGCTCACACCCCTCTTGCATGTCCACCTCCTCGTCGAACACGAATCCCCGCCGCAAGTAAAACGCCTGCGCCCCCTCGTTAAAATCAACCACCGTCAACACAACATCCCTCCCTCCGTCCAAGAATTCTCTGACCCGCTCCCACAACATTCCGCCAACTCCCCTCCCCTGCCAGACGGAATCCACATACAACATCGTCAAACGATTTTCCAAACGCTCGCCCACAACAAAGCCCACCGCCTTGCTCCTCCCGTGGCTCAAGGTCGTCTCGGCGACAAAAACACCGACCTCGCCCCCCTCCCCGCCCGACAGCATCTCCCGCATCGCCGACACGCTCTCGGAATCCGTGAATCGATAGAGAGAAAGAATGCGCTCTTTCGTGAAACCACGCTCGGCGCACACATAGCAAGAAAGCCAAACACGACGACGCAAACGACACAACGACAGCGCATCGCCAAGCTCTCCTTCGCGTACAACAATCTTCATCAAAAACTCCTTACAAAAAATCTTGACAAAAAAATCTTGGCAAAAATTTTGGCAAAAAAATCTTGGCAAAAATTTTGACAAAGAAATTTTGGCAAAAAAACTTCTTGCAAAAAAGATCGCACCACGCTACACAACAAGAAGCAAGCTCAAAGAAGAAGCAAGCTGAGCGCCAAACAGAGACACCCTTCCATGCCCTCTAACAAAAATTCTAGACCCAAGATTGGTCTTGTCGGAGGGGGAAACATCGGCGGCATTCTCGCACAACTTGCTTGCGAAAAGAACCTAGGCGATGTCGCCGTCTTCGACATCAACGCAGGAACGGCGCAAGGCAAAGCGCTCGATATCGCCAGCAGCGCCGCCGTCGAAGGCTTCCATGCGAACTTGGAAGGCGGCGACAACCCCGCCATCCTCAAGGACGCACAGGTCGTCATCGTCACCGCAGGGCTGCCGCGCAAGCCGGGGATGAGCCGCGACGACCTCGTGGAAAGCAACGCCAAGATCGTCTCCTCGATCGCCAGACACATCAAGGAACAAGCCCCTGACGCCTTCGTCGTCTGCATCACCAACCCGCTCGATGTCATGGTCGGACACTTGCAACGAGAGGCGAACATGCCGCACGAGAAAGTCGTCGGCATGGCAGGCGTGCTCGATTCGGCAAGATTCCGACACTTCCTCGCCTTGCTGCTGGGGGTCTCCGAGCAGGACATCTCCGCCTTCGTCCTCGGAGGACACGGCGACAGCATGGTGCCTCTCGCTCGATACTCCAGCGTCGCAGGAATCCCCCTGCCCGAGATCGTCCGCATGGGATGGACAACGCAAGAAAAGATCGACGCTGTCATCGAACGAACAAGAAAAGGCGGCGCTGAGGTCGTGAACCTTATGGGAACCTCCGCCTACTTCGCGCCCGCCGCATCGGCGATCGCCATGGCGCAAGCCTACCTGCACGACGAGAAACGCATCTTCCCCTGCGCCGCATACTGCAAAGGCGTCTACGGTGTCGACGGACTCTATGTCGGCGTGCCTGCCTTGATCGGCGCGGGCGGCATCGAAAAAATCGTCGAGATCGAACTCGGCGAGCAAGAAAGAACGCTCTTCCAACAATCGATCGATGCCGTCGCTGCGCTCAACGAAGTCTTGGGCGCGCTCCAACAACAGGGCAAGATCTGAGTGAATATCCACGAATACCAAGCCAAGGAGCTGCTGCGCGAGGAGGGGTTGCCCGTCTTGCGCGGCAAGCCCGCCTTCTGCGTCGAAGAAGCCGTCGCCGCCTGGGAGGAGCTGGCAGCCCCGGAGGAGCTGGCAGCCCCGCTAGTTGTTGTCAAGGCGCAAATCCACGCAGGTGGAAGGGGCGCAGGATACTTCAAAAGTGATGCAGGGAAAGGTGAAGCAGGGAAAGGCGGAGCAGGAAAAGGTGGAGTAAGACTTTGCCGAAGCCAAGACGAAGTGCGACAAGCCGCAGAAAGCATGCTGGGACATGTATTGGTGACCAAACAGACGGGCAAAGGCGGTAAGCTTGTCTCCAGACTCTACATCGAAGAAGGTGCCGCCATCGAACGCGAGCTCTACCTCTCGCTGTTGGTCGACCGCAGCAAAGCCTCTGTCGCCGTCATCGCCTCTGCCAGCGGCGGCATGGATATCGAAGAGGTGGCGTTGAAAACACCCGAACGCATCGTACAAACCCACATCGGCGTCGACGGATTCAAGGCATGGCAGGCGAGAAAAATCGCCTTCGCACTCGGATTGCAAAAAGAAAAAAACAGCGTCAAAGAATTCGCGCGCCTGTTGCAGAAACTGGTAGTCTTGTTTCGCAAACGAGATGTCGCGCTCGTCGAAATCAATCCGTTGGTCGTCCGCCCCGACGGCACGCTGCTGGTGATGGACGCGAAGATGACCTTCGACGATAACGCGCTCTTCCGCCAGCAAGACCTCGAATCCTTGCGCGACGAAGGCGAAGAAGAGCCCTCGGAACGCGAAGCCAACGCGGTCGGGCTGAGCTACATCAAGCTCGAGGGCGACATCGCCTGCATGGTCAACGGCGCGGGACTGGCGATGGCGACGATGGATATCGTCCAGCACTTCGGCGGCGAGCCTGCAAACTTCTTGGATGTCGGCGGCGGCGCCGACAAGGAGCGCGTCGAAACCGCCTTCGGCATCATTCTCAAGGACAAAGCGGTCAAGGCTATTCTCGTCAATATCTTCGGCGGCATCATGCGTTGCGATGTCATCGCCGAAGGGATCGTCGCCGCCGCCCAAAGCCTCGATGTCCATGTACCCCTCGTCGTGCGATTGCAAGGGACCAACTTCGAGCAAGGAAAGGAGATTCTCGCGCGCTCGCAACTCAACCTCACCACGGCTGAGACGCTCTCGGAGGCGGCGCAAAAAGCCGTCGCCGCCGCCCGACAACACTGACGCAACACCGCGCCTCTGCCTTTTCCATGTCCGTTCTCCCATGTCCGTTCTCGTAGACCACAACACGCGCGTTCTCTGCCAAGGCTTCACCGGCGCGCAAGGGACCTTCCACTCGGAGCAAGCGATCGCCTACGGCACGAAGATGGTCGGCGGCGTCACGCCTGGCAAAGGGGGACAGAAACACTTGGGGCTGCCCGTCTTCGACACGGTGGCAAGCGCGAAACGCGAGACGGGAGCGAATGCAAGCGTCATCTTCGTTCCTCCGCCCTTTGCCGCCGATGCCATCTTGGAGGCGATCGATGCCGAAGTTGCGCTCGTCGTCTGCATCACGGAAGGCATTCCCGTGCTCGACATGACGGCGGTGAAGACGGCACTCGCGCTCAACCCTGCGGTGCGGCTCATCGGTCCGAACTGCCCTGGTATCATCACGCCTGAGGCGTGCAAGATCGGCATCATGCCAGGGCATATTCACAAGAAAGGAACGATCGGTATCGTCTCGCGCTCCGGCACGCTCACCTACGAGGCGGTCGATCAAACGACGAAGGTCGGGCTCGGACAATCCACTTGTATCGGCATCGGCGGAGACCCTCTCAATGGCACGAGCTTCACAGATTGTCTCGAGCTCTTCCTCGAAGACAAGGAGACCGAAGGCATCCTCATGATAGGCGAAATCGGAGGAAGCGCCGAAGAAGAGGCTTGCGACTATCTGCTCGAAAGACGGAAACAACACAAAGCCAACAAACCCATCGCGGGGTTCATCGCAGGTGCCGCAGCCCCTGAGGGCAAACGCATGGGGCATGCGGGCGCGATCGTCTCTGGGGGAAAGGGCGGGGCGAAAGAGAAGGTCGAAGCCATGCATAACGCGGGGATCGAAGTCTTGGACAACCCTGCCTTGTTGGGAGAAACGATCAAAAAACTGCTGGAACAATAAAAAATTGACCCTTAAGAAAATTGACTCTTAAGAATTGACTCTTGCGCGAAAAGCATGCAAGAATGACGCGAGAGTGGTGGTATTGTCCGCTTGAGATGGACGAAACGCCGCAAGCAACACGATTTCGCAACGCGATTTCGATAGCAAAGGAGACAAGACAATGGCTGTTCTCGAAAAGACGAAAACAACGACTCGCGCCCGCCCAGCGAATGTGCGTCGAGCAAACACACAAGGGCTTGCGAGTCTTTCGGATGTCTATGCAGAAGGAGCGGAGAAAGGCGACTTGCGCATGTTCGGAAGGATTGCCGAGAGCGATCGCAGAGGCTTTTTGCACGGAGCAGGGCTTGCCGCCATGAGCGCGTTGGTCGGTGCGACGATTCCCTATCACCGCTTCATGCCGTCGGGATTGATTCCTGCCGCGCTTGCGGAAAGCATGATGACCCTTCCCGACAAGGACGGTCTGATCGTGCTGAACGATCGTCCTGTCAACGCGGAGGCACCGCCTCACCTTTTGGACGACGCGATCACGCCCACCGCGCGCCACTTCGTGCGCAACAACGGCATTCCGCCAGAAAGTCCGGACGCTGCAACTTGGACGCTCACCATCGACGGATTGGTCGACAATCCGATGGAGCTTTCGATCGAAGACTTGAAGAGCAATTTCAAGGTCTATACGAAGGCTCTTTTGATCGAATGCGGCGGCAACGGCAGAGCCTTCTTCGATCCGCCCGCGAAAGGCAACCAATGGACCTACGGCGCGATCGCCTGTTCGGAATGGACGGGGGTCAGACTGAAGGATGTACTCAAGAAAGCGAAGATCAAGGACGGAGCCGTCTACACCGCTCACTACGGGGCGGACACGCACCTCTCCGGCAAGGCGGGCAAGCTTGCGATCTCGCGCGGCGTGCCGATCCACAAAGCCATGGACGACAGCATCTTGATCGCCTTCGAACAAAACGGAGGAGCGATCTCCCCTCTGAACGGCGCACCGCTAAGGCTCGTCGTGCCGGGATGGCCTGGCTCTTGCTCGCAGAAGTGGCTTAGGAGAATCCAAATCCGAGACCAAGTGCACGACGGACCGAAGATGACAGGGAAAGCCTATCGCGTGCCGAATCGTTCCGTCTCCGCTGGCGAGAAGGTCGCAACGAAAGACTTTGTCATCATCGAGCGCATGCCCGTCAAATCGCTGATCACGCATCCGCGCTCGGGCGCAGAAAGCGGCGAAGCGATCGAAGTGCGAGGACACGCTTGGTCGGGCGACCGCAAGGTCAAGGTTGTGCATCTCTCCAAGGATTTCGGCGCGACTTGGCAAAAAGCAAAGTTGCAAGCTCCGGAAAACAAGGGAGCATGGCAAAACTTCTCGGCGCAGATAACCTTCCCGCAGAGCGGTTATTACGAAGTATGGGCGCGCGCAACCGATTCGGCGGGTGAAAGCCAGCCGCACGCGATCGATTGGAACCCGAAGGGCTATCTGAACAATAGCCTCTTCCGAGTCGCCGTTCGCGTGTCGTAAGCCGTGCGCGAGAAGCACCCTGCTTCCAAGCACCCTGCTTCCAAGCACCCTGCTTCTCCAAGCACCCTGCTTCCCATCCATGCGTCTTGTGCCAGCATAGATGGTTGAGGTGTTGTCGCGTCTTCTAAAAGGAGTCGTCGGGGGAGGGACTTTTCTCCTGCTGTTGGCAGAAGTCTCTCCCCTGCCCTCCTCTCTTCGTGTCGCGCAGGCTTTCGACCCTGTCGCAGGGCAGAAGGTCTTTATCAGATGTAAGACTTGTCACACCATCGAGAAGAAGGGCGTGCATCTCATCGGTCCGAATCTGTGGGGCATCGTCGGAAAGAAATCGGCAACGACGGAGGGCTTCCAGTATTCGGAGGCGATGAAGAAGTTCGGCAAAAAGTGGGATGTCGCAACCTTGGATGCCTACTTGAAAAAACCGAGCGCAGTTGTGCCGGGTAGCCGAATGCTTTTCGTCGGACTGTCGGATACAAAGCAGAGGGCGGATGTGATCGCTTATTTGAACAGCAAGAGCGACAAGCCGATACGATTGAGCGTTGCGAAGAAAGACAACAAGAAAAAGGATAGCAAGAAAAAGGATAGCAAGAAAAAGGATAGCAAGAAAAAGACAAGCGACAAGAAAGGAGCCAGTTCTGGAGCTCGTGTTGCAGCGAAGTCTTCTTTGTTGCCTGCAGGTGTTGGGCGGGATGAGACGGAGGCTTATTGTTCCGTCTGCCATTCTTTGAGCTTGGTCGTGCAGCAAGGCTTGAACCGTGCAGATTGGGACGAGTTGCTAGATTGGATGGTCGAAGAGCAGGAGATGCAGCCGATAGCGGCTACCGACAGGACGAAGGTGTTGGGCTATTTGGCGAAACATTTTAACAGGGATCGACCGAACTTGAAGAAGTAGCCTTGAACGGAGGCACGGAGTGAGTGTTCCGAGTATCTTTTCCCAATCCTTCAGACCCGAACACAATGCTTTGTGGATGCTACACCTTTCTGTTGCGGCTCCGAACTTGAACTTGCGCTTGCGTTTTTTAGAGAGCTGCCGCGTGAGCGAACAGAAAGGCTATACTGTACTGCGTCCCTAATCTCTGCTGGCGCGTTTCTGCAAAACGCCGCTATACAAAAAACCTCGCTACAGAAACGCTGCTTGAATGGCATCTTGGATGGCATCTTGGATGGCACAGAGAAAGGGGTGTGTCCCGATTCCCAGCGATCTAATGCGCGTTAGTTACTCGCAACGCGCATTCCTGTACGCATCCCTATGCGTCAATCGCCGCAAGATAAAAAGATAAAGCAGCGATGAAGTAGAGTTTGCGCGTCTTGTCGCTTTGTTTTGCGCTTTGTTTTGCGCTTTGTCTTGCGCTTTGTTTTGCGCTTTGTCTTGCGCTTTTCCGCCAATCGAAAGACACAAGTTATTTCGTATCATGCCGCTGTTTTCGCTTTGCCCATCTCGATCACCGGTTCCATCGCCCGTAAAACATCATCCTCCAAATGACACGCCACCGAGTGGCTGGCACTGATCTCCTTGATCGGAGGAGGCTCTGTCTCGCAAATCTTCCCTATCTTGCGAGGACAACGCGTCTGAAACGGACAGCCGCTGGGAGGGTTGCTGGGCGAAGGCAACTCGCCCTTCAAGACGATTCGCTTCTTTGTCACCGAAGTGTCCGCAATGGGAACCGCCGACAGCAAAGCCTCCGTATAAGGATGATAGGGCGGAGAAAAAATTTCTTCCGTCGTCCCCTTCTCGACGATCCGCCCCAGATACATCACCAAAACACGATCCGAAAGGTAGCGCACCAACGAAAGGTCGTGGCTGATAAACAACAAGGTCGTGCGCTTCTTGTGTTGAATATCGCTCAACAAAGCCGTCACCGAAGCTTGCACCGAAACATCCAACGCCGAGACAGGCTCGTCCGCTACGATCACCGCCGTGTCCCCGGCGAAAGCACGCGCGATGCCAATGCGCTGCTTTTGTCCGCCCGACAATTGTCTGGGTTTGCGCGTCGCGAACGCTCGCGGCAACTTGACCAAATCCAACATCTCGTGCATCTTGCGACGCGTCTCCGCGCGACCCCGCGCGATACCAAACTTCTTCAAAACACGCTCCACCTGGGAGCCGACCGAATACGAGGGGTTCAAAGTTTCGAACGGGTTCTGAAACACGATCTGCAAGGTTCCGATCATCTGCGGGTTGCGCTGCTGTACGGGCAAGTCCGCGATATTCTTGCCCTTAACTTCGATCCTGCCTTCCGTCGCGCACTCCAAGCCCATTAAGACCTTCGCCAAAGTCGACTTGCCGCAACCCGTCTCGCCCACGATAGCGACCGTCTCCGCCTCGTGCGCCGAAAAGCTCAGCCCGTCGTTCGCCTTGATATAACGCGTCTTCCCCCCCCTCAACAAAGCGCGTAAAGAGCGATCCTTGATCTCGTAATACTTCTTCATGTTGTCTACGACCAGCACCTCCCCTCCCCTCTGTGACACCGGATGCTTCAAGCCCTCAGGCTTGTACTTCGCCCAGTCGATTTCGTTGTAGCGCGCACAACGCACCACATGTCCCTGCCTGCCCGCAATCGCCTGCATGGAGATTTGTTCCTGGTCGCAGACCCCTTTCTTGGCAAAATCGCAGCGCGGCGAGAAATAACAACCCTTCGGACGAGACTGCGGCAACGGCAGCTGACCGCGAATCGGAACGAGCGGATGTTCGTGTCGATCCGCACCGGGCAGAGGGATCGAACTGAAAAGACCTCGCGTGTAGGGATGACGCATTTGATCGAACACCTGCTTGATCGAACCCCGCTCGACCGCCTGCCCCGAATACATCACCGTGATGCGGTCGCAAGTTTCCAAGATCAAACCCAAGTTGTGCGAGATGTACAGCAACGAAGTGCCGTATTTTTTTGCAATGCCGCGGATCAAATCGACGATCCCCGCCTCGACCGTCACATCCAATGCCGTCGTGGGCTCGTCCAACAGCAACAGCTTCGGACGCGACAACAGCGCCATTGCAATGAGAACACGCTGCTGCTGACCTCCCGACAACTGGTGAGGGAAACGCTTCATCATCATGTCGGGATCGGAAAGATTCACCTCGTCCAAAAGCGTGACCGCACGTTTGTACGCCTTATCGAACGACAAGCCTTCGTGGCGCATAGGCACTTCTATCAGCTGCTTTCCGATCTTCATCGAAGGGTTTAGCGACGCCATCGGCTCCTGATAGACCATCGCAATCTCTTTGCCGCGAATGCGACGCAACTCGGCTTCGTTCATCGCACAAAGGTTACGCCCCATGAAGTTGATCTCGCCTGAGACGACCGATCCGTTCCTGCCAAGGTATTGCATGATCGCGAGCGCGACCGTCGACTTGCCGCACCCCGATTCGCCGACGAGACCGACCGCTTCGCCGGGCATAATCGAAAGATTGAAATCAACGACAGCCTCTACCTCGCCGCCGCGCGTGTCGTAGGAAAGGCAGAGATCCTTGCATTCCAAAACGGGTTGCTGACTCCGAAGACGCTGGTCAGATGTAGACATAAAATCGATTCTCCCTTATTCCCTAGTGCGCTCAGTCGCGCAAGGAAACCTCACGCAAGCCGTCGGCAAAAAGATTGAGCCCCAGCACCAGCGTCGAGATGGCAATCGCAGGCCAAAGCATCGCGTTGACACCGAAGTGTCCGAACTGCTGCGCATCGGCGATCATCGTCCCCCAGTTCGGAGACGGCGGCGGCAAACCAATTCCCAAGTAACCCAACAAAGCGATCGTGATCGTCGTGTAGCCCAAGCGCAGGCACATGTCCACGATCAGAGGTCCGCGAACATTCGGCAACAATTCCACAAGCATGATGCGTATAGGATGTTCGCCACGAACTTGGGCTGCAAAAACATAGTCGCGCGCTCGAATGTCCAAGATCAACCCTCTCACGATACGAAAGATCGCAGGCGCCGTCGCAAAGGTCACGGCGAAGACGACATTCGCTCCTGAAGCACCGCCCAAGTAGGTGATGACCAAAAGATACATGACCATCACCGGAAAGGAGAGTAGCACGTTTGCCAGAAAGGACAGCACGCCGTCCCACCATCTGCCGAGGTAGCCCGCGACGAGCCCCATCGATCCGCCCACGATATAGGCGACGAACATCGCGAAGGCAGACCAAAACAGCACGAGCCTTCCCCCCCACACCAGACGCGACAGGATGTCGCGTCCGCGGTCGTCGGTTCCGAGCAGAAAAAACTCACCTCCGTCGCCGTGGCTGTTGACCCCCAGCTGAGTGCAACAGGCATACTGTTGAAGAGGATCGATCAGCGGCAGAATCGGAGCAAAAATCGAGAGCAGAATCCAAAACATGACGAGCGCAAGCCCGACCATACCGATACGCGATTCGCGCAAAAGGGTCATCCCGCGCCACAAGCCGAGCAGGCGGCTGGATTGCGGCGCTACCCCTGTCTCTTCGTCGTCTGTTTTCTCTGTCATCGCTCAGCTGAAGCGGATGCGAGGGTTGAGCAGCGCGTAGCCGACATCCGAAATGAACTGCGACATGACGGCGATCGCAACGGCGATCATCGTCGCCGCTTCCAAAACATAGAGGTCGCCAAACAGAGCAGCGTCGTACAGCATCTTGCCGAACCCCTTGTAGCCGAAGAACACCTCGACGACGATGACACCCGAAAGCAGATAGTTCAATTGCAAGACCATCACCGTGAAGGGCGCGATCAGTGCGTTGCGCAACGCATGGTTCAGCACGACGCGACGAAAGCGCATGCCTTTCAAAATTGCCGTGCGCACATACTGCGAGGTCATCACCTCCGCCATGGAGGCGCGCGTCATGCGCGTGTAGTAGCCAAAGTTGTAGATCACCAGCACGGTAACAGGAAGGACGAGTTCGATCCAGCGAAAGCCGTCTTGAAAACTCGAGGTGCCGGGCAAGATGCCGAGCCAAAAGACGAAGACCGCCGCCAGCAAGGTGGCTGAAGCAAACTCGGGCACCGAGGTTGTCAGCACCGCAAAGCCCGAGACAAGACGATCCGTCATGCGACCCTCAAAAACGCCCGAAAGCACGCCAAGCACCAGCGAAAAGACGAGCGTGAGCGAAAAGACAAGTCCTCCCAAAATCGCCGTGTTCTTCAGCTGATCCATGAGATAGGGACGAACGGGCGTGTCGTATTGCAAGGAGACACCCCAATCGCCGAGCAAGAACTTGCCGAGCCACTGAAAATAGCGCAAAAGGAACGGCTCGTCGTAGCCGTTCTGCTCAAGCCACAGCAGGCGTTGTTCGGGTAGCGAGTAGGCACCCAAGACCTTGCCCGCCACCTCCAGTTTGTCGCTCTCGAAGATGAGAAACAGCAAGAAGGAGATCACAAGCCCGATCAACGCGATCGACAGCAGACGACGAAAGAACAGCTTGGTCACACTCTATCTCCCTTAGCTCCCTTAGGCTCCCCCGTTTTGTAGGTTGCCCCCGTTTTGAGACACCTCGCTTACGAGGATATCCTTCCGCAGCTCCTCGCAGCAACTTCTAGTGCAACAAGTTCCTCGCGGCAATTGTCCCGTCTCAGTCAGTACAATCTGTTGGGGGACAAGAGACGACAGCTCCTCTTCTCGTGCAGGAGAAGAGGAGCGTCGCCCGAAACGATCTACCTTTAGGCTTGGACAGCCAGTTCGTTTCCGAAGATGTACTGGGTCGGGTGAGGATCGAAGCCCAAGACTTTCTTGTTGTAAGCCATGAACAACCCGCGCCACAGCGGCTGGACGATAGGACCGTCCTCTTGCATGATCTTCTCCAGCTTTCCCATCAGCTTTCTACGCTTTTTGATGCTAGGCGTGGAGTCGACCTGATTGAGGATTTTGTCGAACTCGGCGTTGTTGTAATGCGACTCGTTCCACGGCACGCCTGAGCGATAAGCGAGGTTGAGCAGCATCGAGCCAAGCGGACGGTGTGCCCATTCGGTGAAGCCGAAAGGCACTTTCGCCCACACGCCCCAGAACTTGGACGAAGGCAGCTGCTTGATCTTCACGCGAATTCCTGCATCGCGCCACTGGTTCACCAAGCCTTCGACGGCTTTGACCTCCCAGGACGGATCGGGTTTCGTCGTGATCTCGAAGTCGATGCCTTTCGGATATCCCGCCTCAGCAAGCAGCTTTTTGGCTGCGGCAACATCGCGCGTGAAACGCGGCAGCGGCAAGTGGTCCGGAAACTCGGGCGAGACATGGTGATGCTGCGCTTCCTTGCCGATCGGGTAGGCGATCTTGCGAATCGCATCGGCGTCGATGGCAAGCCGCATCGCTTTGCGCACACGCGGATCCTTGAACTCGGGACGATCGACCTGCACACGCGCAACCCCCGTAGCCCCTGAGGCGACGCGGTAGACATTCACATGCGACATGCCCTTGTAAAGCTTGTACTGTTCGACCTGACCGATGTAGATGCCATCCACCTGCTTCGACTCGAGCGCACGCGCGACCGCAGTATGGTTGTCGCCGAAGTCGACGAACTCGATGCGCTCCAAGTGCGGATTGCCGCCCCAGTAGTCGCCTTTGTTCGCCTCAAAAACGGCACGACGGTTCACCTCGAATTCTTTCAGGAGAAACGCGCCCGTTCCATTAGAACCTACGCCGAACTTGCCTCCTTCCTTCGGATCGATAATAGCGAACGGATAGTGGAACATGTGTTCAGGCACCGTCAGTTGCGGAATCTTCAAGTTCAGCCGCAATGTCGAGGCATTGACAACCTCGACCGCATTGGCATCCCAAAGCCCTGTACCTTCGTCGTTCAGCATGTAGGACTTCATCAGCCCCAGCACCGAAGAGCCCGTCTTCGGATCCAAGACACGCCTGATATTCCACGCAGCATGCTCAGCCGTGAACTTCTCGCCGTTGTGCCATTTGACATTGCGCACTTTGAAAGTCCAAGTTTTCAGGTCTTTCGAGGGCTTCCAGCTTTTGAACAAAGCAGGACGGGTGACATTGTCCTGTCCTGTTTGCGTCAAGTAGTCGTTGGACTGACGGATGATGTTCGAATCGAAGATCCACGAAAATGTGTGGGGGGTGGAGATCTTCGGACAACGCATCGCTATCTTCAAAGTCCCGCCTTGTGGCATCTTCGCAGCTTTCGCAACCGTTGGCACGAACCTCAGGTTTTCGACCTTCGCTACAAAGGCGTACGCCGCACTTGCGGACATACCGAGCAGCGTCGCAAAACGCAGAAACTCGCGCCGCGAAGCATGCCCTTCCGCATAGTCTCGCTTCACCGAGTCGATATGCTCGTTGGGGGTTTCTTCTGTCATGGTTTGCTCCTTTTATAGGATGTGAAAAAGAAATCTTTGTGGCAAGAAGACTCTCCCTGCCGTTCCATCCCTTATAGAGCAACAGGATGAGGCGGGCAAGCAAAAAACAACATTCTTTTTCAATTCCCTGCAAAAAGGGCAAAAAAAGCAAAAAAACAGCGCATCGAAGAAGAAGCAACAGAAATCAGAGGAAGAATCGCCTCCCCGCTCAACTTTTCCGCATGCGCTCGCCGCGCGCGTCCCAAACCGCTCCTCCGCCAACGAGCCGTGCAGAACGCTTCTCTCCCAAGATGTGAACCCCCAAACCCTCGCTGTCCGCCAAACCCTCGCTGTCCGCCAAACCCTCGCTGTTCATTCGGTCGGCAACATCGCTGCTCACATAGCCCAGCGCCAAGCTCTTCTCAACAGCATGACCGTACGAACCCGAGGTCACAAAACCCGCATACTTCTCGCCGAGCCATATCGGCTCGTAACGCCAAGCGTCCGCATCCTGCGTTGCGATCTCCAACAGCACCAAACGACGCGACACCCCTGCATCGCGCTCTCTCAGGGCTGCGTCGCGCCCGACAAACCGACCGTTCTTCTCGAAATCAACGAAACGCGACAAACCGCTCTCCCCGACGGTGAAGTCGGGCGTGAACTCACGAGACCATACGCCGAACCCCTTCTCGATCCGCAACGAATTCAACGCATACCCGCCGAAATCGCGCAATCCCTCCTCCTCGCCCGCGCGCACGAGCGCGTCGTACAGAGCCTCGTGGTACGAAAAGGGCGTATAGAGCTCAAAACCCAGCTCTCCCGTCACGGACAGACGCGCCATCACAACCGGCGCAATTCCTACATCGCACTCCCTGACCGCCATGAAAGGAAATGCCTCGTTCGACAGATCCTCGCGCACCAGCTTTTCGACGACCGCGCGCGCACGAGGACCCGCGAGCGAAAAGCCCATCATGCTGTCGGAAAAATTGCGCACCGCCACCGCCTGCCCCTCTGCCATCTCTTCGAACCAGCGCATGTGGAAGGTTTGCAGGTAGCCCGAACCGAACAGCCAAAATCGATCGTCGCCCAGACAAGCCACCGTCAGATCGCCGCGCAAAAAACCTCGCGGCGAGAGCATCGGCGCAAGACGAACCTCCCCCACTCTCGGAAGACGGCAAGCCAGCAACTTGTCCAAAAAAGCCTTCGCATCCTTGCCAGAAACCTCGTACTTGGAAAAGGACGCTGTCTCCGTGATCCCGACGCGCTCTCGCACCGCCCGACACTCCTCGCCCACCGCGGGGAAGGCGTTCGAGCGACGAAAAGTCGGCGTCTCCTCTGCTTTCCCGCTCTTTCGTTCATCCTTGCGCGCGAAATACAAGGGGATCTCCAACGCGAACGAATCGCCAAAGACCGCTCCGCGAGCCTTGAAACGACCGTACAACGGAGTCGTCTTGCAAGGACGCGCCGCAGGCCAAGTTTCGTTCGGATAGGCTATCCGAAAACGACGCTCGTAGAACTCGCCTCCCGTCGCCAAGGCGTAGGAAAGCGTCGCAAAATCGCCGAACCTCGCAACATCCATGCCCAGCAAATCGCCCTTCGGCTCGCCTGCCGTCAGCCACTCTGCCAAGGCGCGACCGATGCCGCCCGCTTGCGCAAAACCCACCGTCACCGCACAAGCGCACCAAAAGTTCCGCACCCCCCGCACAGGACCGACAAGAGGGTTGCCGTCAGGAGAAAAGGTGAAAGGACCATTCACAACCCGCTTGATCCCTGCACGCTCGATCTCAGGAAAACGCTTCAACCCGTTCGACAAGGTCTCCCCCAACCGATCGAGAGCGGGAGGAAGCAACTCGTCTTCCCTGTAGTCCCACGGCGCGCCTGAGGTCGCCCACGCCGTCGAAGGCGTCTCGTAGATCCCCAACAAAACACCCTTGTGCTCCTGACGCAAATAAACCTCGCCGTCCAAGTCGATGATGAAAGGAATCTCCTCGTCCATCGCCGTCAAGCTCGGAAGCGATTCCGTAATCAAGTAGTGATGCTCCATCGCAACAACGGGCAGACGCAAGCCCGCCATCGCTCCCACCCGACGCGCCCACAAGCCCGCCGCATTCACGACATGCTCGGCGAAAACCTCGCCCCTGTCCGTCGTCACAAGCCAGCCCTCGCCGCGCTGCTCCAACGCCTCGACCTTCGTGTGCAAAAATATCTGTCCGCCCAACTTCTGCGCCGATTTCGCATAGGCATGCGTCGTGCCGGAGGGATCGAGATACCCTTCCTTCGGATCGAACAAACCGCCCTTGATGTCGTCTGTCTCGACGATCGGACAGCGACGACGCACCTCGTCGGCATCGATCAGCTCCGAATCGATCCCCAAAACACGATGGCGCGCCCATTCCGAGCGCAAGTACAGCCACCGCTCTTCCGTCGCCGCAATGTTGATGCCGCCCGTCATGTGGATGCCGGCATCAACCCCTGACAGCTCCTGAATCTCGTCGTAGAGATCGATCGTATAAGCTTGGAGCGCAGAAATGTTCAAGTCGGAGTTGACAGCATGGAACCCCCCCGCAGCGTGCCAGCTGGAGCCTGCCGTCAGCTCTTTGCGCTCCAAAAGCGCGCAATCCTTCACGCCCGCTTGGGCGAGGTGAAACAGCACGCTGCAACCGACAACGCCGCCGCCGATGACGACAACCCTCAGCCGCTCGGGCAGTTTTGGCGAGGAGGTCGCAGACGGCGGTTGAAGCGGCGGTTGAGGCGGCGGTTGAGGCGGCGGTTGGGAAAGGTCTGCCACGGGCTTTCTCCTTTGACTTTTCTTGGATGCCACTCTAAACTTCTTCGGCTTGCTAGGCAACAGATTCTAGAATTCTGGTTCGGAAACACGATGACGAAAGTAGAGACGAGCGGTCGTAGCCGACGCTTTCAGCGGCTGCGCGCACGGCGTGAGAATTTGGCAGGCTCGCCTGTCGAATCTCCTTATGTGCAGCTGGAAAACCCCTACCCTCCTCTGGAGATATTGTCTGCGGACGAAGTTTCCTTCATCGATGCGAGCGCGAAAAAACTGCTTCAGGAGGTCGGGATCAAGGTCCTTTCGGCGGAGGCGCGCGCGCACTACCGGCAGGGCGGCGCGGAGGTGGACAAGGAGAGCGAACAAGTGCGTTTTCCAAGCGAGATGATTGAAACATTGATGAAGCCCGTTCCCAGCAAGTTTTCTATGTACGGCAGAAATCCTGTGCGCAATGTGACGATGGGAGGGGGTGTCGGAGGGGAGACTTCGCGCGTTGCGTTCGGGACGGTATCAGGCACTCCGTTCCTCTCGGATTTGGACAGAGGGCGGCGCGACGGAGACAAGGCGGGTTTGATCGAGCTTGCGAAGTTGGCGCAGTATTACGATGTGATTCATATTTTGGGAACTTTGATCGAGCCACTGGATATTCCTGTGAAAATGCGGCATGTCGAGACGGTTCGTTGTTATATGACGCACAGCGACAAGGTTCCTTTCGTGCGCAGTCAGCGCAGGCAAGAGATCGAGGAAGCAGTAACGCTGGTGCGTTTGATACGGGGTATCGACGAGGATCGGTTGTACAAAGAGCCTAGCTGTTATACGGTTGTGAACATGAATTCTCCGTTGCAGCTGGACGAGTTGATGGCTCAAGGCATTATGGTGATGGCGGAGCTGGGACAGGTTGTGATCGTCACTCCGTTTACTCTAGCGGGCGCGATGGCGCCTGTGACGCTTGCAGGGGCATTGACGCAGCAGCACGCAGAGGCTTTGGCGGGCATGGTGTTGGCTCAAATTGTGAAGCCTGGCACTTGCGTTGTGTATGGAGGATTTACTTCCAATGTTGACATGCGTTCTGGATCTCCTGCGTTTGGAACCCCTGAGTATACGCAAGCTGCGATTGCAACGGGGCAGCTGTGTCGGATGTACAATGTTCCGTTTCGTTCTTCCAATGTGAATGCGTCGAACGCTCCCGACGCGCAGAGTGCCTACGAGTCGCAGATGTCGTTATGGGGAGCTGTCTTGGGGGGGTGTCATTTCTTGTTGCACGGGGCGGGCTGGCTGGAGGGGGGGCTGGTTGCTTCGTACGAGAAGTTTATCATCGATGTCGAAATGTTGCAGATGATGGCGAGATTCTTTGGCAATCTTGTTGTAGACGAGGATTCTGTGGCGATGGGGGCAATGCGGGATGTAGGCGCGGGAGGTCATTATTTTGGGACAAAGCATACCTTGGAGCGATACGACAAAGCGTTTTACGAGCCAATCTTGTCGGACTGGCGTAACTTTGAAAACTGGAGCGAGGCGGGCGGAGAGACGGCGGATGTGCGGGCGAACAAAATATGGAAGGAGGTCGTTGCGAAGAGTCCTGATACGATGCTTGAGGCAGGGCTAGAAGAGGAGGTTGCAGGGTATGTCGCAAAAGTTGAAGAGCGGGTGAAGAGGGATACGAAAAAAAGTCGGTAGGGGTTGCTGGGGCGTTTGCGAGGAAGGATGCGAGTTTTTCTTTGAGGGCTTTGGGGCGTTTTGCCAGAAAGCGTTTGATTCGTCTTTTTCGGGGCATGGGGAGTTTTGGGCGCGGTTCTTTTAGGGAGAAATTTTATGCACCCAAAATACGATATAAAATTCAATAAAGTCAACTATTTTTCTATTGTTGTTGATGGGAAAGCCGATGAGCGTGCTTGTGGCGTTTCGTTGCATTTTCTTGCGAGCGCGCATAGGGAGCGTATCGGCGTTTTCCTCGCGCTCGCAAGACGCAGTCTTGCGCACGGGGAGCGCGAGGGGCTTTGCCCCTCGCAAAAGACTTCGCGTCAGCGGGCGCGCTTTGCGCGCGTTCTGCGCTCGCAGAGCGCAGTTCCTTCCTTCACCAAGCGCACGCATAGCGTGCGGAATACGCTTTAGAGCAAACTTTATATTTTAATCCCATAAATCCATTCGACTGCAAATTTACTTAACCATTTTTTTCTGAAAAATATTTTTCTTTTTTTGCTTATTTTCATTTGAATTTTTTGTTTGGATTTCT
>JABACB010000059.1 GCA_014237925.1 Alphaproteobacteria bacterium | reverse complement strand
CCAAATCCCATCCCAAATTTCGCTTGTGCGGGTTGTGTCATAAAAGTTGCAATTGCCATCGAAAAAATCGCAACAACGGCAATTTTTAGCGTTTTCATTGTGCTCATTGGAATGTTCTCCTGTAAAAAGTTGAGATTAAAGCCGAGTTTGCCCTTGCTAGCACAGCATAGAAATTTTTTGCCAAAAAACAAGAAAAACTGCCTTGCCATCGTCTTTGCTACACACAACCCCATCCTTCTCTCACAGCCTCTCCTTTCGCAATCTCTCCTTTTCATAGCCTTTCCTGCAGTTCGACGAAGTTGCATGGTTGCGTCCTGATGTCCAATTGCTTCTCCAAGATGCCCGTCCAGCCGCAGCGACAAGCACCCACCGAGCCAGGCAACACAAACAACAAAGTCCGACCCATCACACCCCCCAAAGCCCGCGACTGAATCGAAGACGCTCCGATCTGCGCAAAACTCAGATGACGAAACAACTCGCCGAAGCCCGCCAACTCTTTGTCCAGCAAAGGACGCACAACCTCAGGCGTGATATCGCGCGCCGTGATCCCCGTCCCTCCTGTCGTGATCGCAACCTCGACCGCATCATTGTCGCGCCACCTCTTTAAAACAGCCCCGATCTGCTGGCGATCGTCTTTCACGAGCTCGCGCGCAACAAGACGATGCCCCGCAGTTCGTATCGCGCGCTCCAAAAAATCGCCCGACTTGTCCGTAGACCTGTCCCTCGTGTCTGAAACCGTCAGCACGGCGATCGACAAGGGACGAACAACACTACCACCACTATCGTCGCCACCATCGCCGCCACCATCGCCGCCATCTCCAGCGACATTGCCATTGCCATTGCCATTGCCGCTACTGCCGCTTTCGTCAGAATCCGTCACCCTCTCGCTCCCTCGCCCCTCCACTTCCTCTATCGCAGTTTTCCGAACTTGTGCGTCAAGTCCTGCGGATAGGGAACATGGTTGTCGTACAACGGCCAGCGTCCCGCCGCCATCGCCTTGCGAGAAGGCGTGCGACTTCCCAAACGATGTTGATAGATCCAGTAGTTGGCGAGAATCTTCTTCACAAAATGCCGCGTCTCGCGCAAAGGGATCGTCTCGACAAACAGCAGAGGATCCTGCCGGTAGTTCTTGCCCTTGCTCACCCATTTGAGAACATTGCCCGGACCTCCGTTGTACGAGGCTGCTGCGAACACAAGGTTTTTTCCGATGTTGTCGTCGTTCATCAAAAACTGCAAGTATTTCTGTCCCAATGCCAAGTTGTCCTCGGGCTGCCTCAGAAATTGCCGCGACAGCTTTCTATTGGCGACATACTGAGCCGTGCGCGGCATCAGTTGCATCAAGCCCGTCGCACCGACGCGAGAGCGCGCATAGGGCTTGAACGCCGATTCCTGTCGCATGAAGGCGTAGAGCAACGCAGGCTCCAAGTTGAACCCTTGGCTGGGCTGCCACTTCGGCAGAGGGTAGAGCGCAGCATCGAACCGCTTGCCTTCATGGCGCAGGGAGAGCAAGCCCAACCGATAGGCGAGGTCGGCTTGGCCGCGACGATACGCATAGACCATGTAGTCGGTGCGCGTGTCGTCGGGAAGACGATCGAGAAAGCGCACCACTTCCTGAGCAGCAAGCTGGTATTGCTCCGCTTCCATCAAGGCGATGGCGCGCTTGCCAGCGGGAAACGAGACGAGACGCTTGAAGTTTTCTTTCTTCTGCGGTACGCGCGTCCAATCGAAACGGCTTTCGTAGCCCAATGTTTCGGCTGCAAGCTGTCCGTAGAAGGAGTGCTGCCGAGCATGCGCAACCTTCAACAATCGAGAGCTTTGATCGGGCGCACCAAAGCGCAAATAGGCGCGCGCACCCCAGTAGGCGGCGCGGGCAGCGCTCGTGCTGTTCGGCGCGGTGTTCAAAGCAGCAGCTTGTTCAAAATGCCATGCCGCGCGTTCTTGTCGGTTCAATCGAAAGGCAGCCAGTCCTGCCCACCAGTGTAGATCGGGAACGATGTTGCCGCTTGCACGCGCCTGCTCTTCGGCAAGCGAGAGCGCTTTCTCGTCGAAGCCGTTGAACATGTGGCCGGCAACGACGATGACTGTTCCTTTGGCATAGGCGCGCGGACGCATCGAGCCTTTGCGCGCTTGCAGGTATTGCAGGGCGTAGGTCACGCGTGTGCGATGGACGAAGCGGCGCAGGCGGTAGAGAGTGCGTCGTTCGGCGCGGTTGTAGAGGGAGGGTTTGCGTCGCTTTGTCTCGCTGTTGCGGGTTGTCGAGGAGGGGAAAGGAAGGAGGGGAGCGCTCGGACGCTTGAGCGCAGAACGTTTGTTTTTCGACGTGCGCTTGTAGGCGAGGCGGTAGAGGCGCGCTGCGTTCGGATGGTCGCTGTAGCGAGCGAGCCATCGTCGCAGCTCCGTTGCGTTCGAGCGGTACGAGCGCGGATGCATATAGCGTTGGAACAGAATATGTCCGAGCAGCACCTTGTTCTTGAGCGTGGCAGCGAGCTTGTCGGCTTCTTTCCATTGCGCTCCTTTCTGAAGGGCGAAGATGCGTTTGTAGACGGCGGCGTCCTTTGGCGAAAGCAGGCGAGGCTGATTGGCAGAAAAAACGGGCTTCGAAAAGGCGGGGGCTTTCGAAGCGGCGGGGGCGGCTTGGTGTTTTTTGCCGCGGTGTTTTTTGCCGCGGCGTTTTTTGTTGCGCTCGGTGCTGGGGGAGTCGGTCCTCTCGACGGCGGCGAGAAGGGGTTGTTCTTGGAGCTCTTGGCGGGGGGAGGGGGGCAAGGCGTGCGCGCTCGACAACACTGCAGGCGACGAGATTGTCGGCGACAGCACTGCAGGCGACAAGAATGTCAGCAACAGCGCGAGCAAGAACAAGGGGTTTGCGACGGCGAGGCGGCGGGAGCGGGGCGGTTTGTACGACATGGCTTGGCTTGGTTTTGTTTAGTTTTTGTTTTTCTGTGTGATGTGTGTCTCTCTTGAGAATGTATCTTTGCAACAGATGTGCCGAAAGGGGTGAGGTTAGCATGGAAGCGGAGAATTTTTTGGGGTTGACGGGAAGGCGGAACAAAGATAGAACAAAGGGGAGCGAAGGGGGCGAAAAGAAGAGAAGGGGGAGAAGGGGGAGGGGAGAAAATAGAGAAAGCGGGGAAGATGATGTTTCGCGGGAGCTTTTTCGAGGAGGGCGAGCGATGTTGACAGGGCAGCAGAGTTGTTTGTTGCGATTTATCGAGTCTCGTTTGGCGGAAGGGGATGTTTCGCCTTCGTTCGAGGAGATGCGTCTGCACTTGGGGTTGCGTTCCAAATCTGGAGTTCATCGGTTGGTGGAGGGGTTGCGCGAGCGGGGTTGTGTTGTTCGTCTTCCGCATCGTGCGCGTTCGTTGCGTGTTGTGCGTCGTAGCGAAGGTTCTGGCGAGGGTCGTGACGAGGTTGTGCGCTTGCCTTTTTTGGGAAATGTTGCTGCGGGCTTGCCTATCGAGGCGGTGGGAGTTGTGGGGTGGGACGAGGAGCGCGAGTATCCGAGCGAGTTGTTGGGAAGGAGGCGATACGGGAGGGAGGTCAGCAAGAGAGACGGAAACAGGAATGACGACAGGAATGACGGAAACAGGAATGACGATGGGGAGGACGATGGGGAAAACGGAAAGAATCACGAGAGCGATGTTCGCAGGGGTATCCGCGGGGATGTCGGCAGGGATGTCAGAGGAGGTGTCAGCGAGGGTGTCAGCGAGGGTGTCAATATGGCTTCGCATTATGCGTTGCGAGTAGAGGGGGATTCGATGGTAGGGGCGGGAATTTTGGATGGGGATACGGTGATTGTGGAGGCTTGCGACGATGCGTGTGATGGGGAGTTGGTG
>JABACB010000058.1 GCA_014237925.1 Alphaproteobacteria bacterium | reverse complement strand
AAAATCAATCACTCCTCTTATTCTTGTGAAAAAATTAAACATTCTTCTTTCATCTTTTTTGGAAAGCGTTTCAAAGAAAATCTTAAGACTCTCTCTTGCTATTAAATTAGATATTCTTTTTAAATAATGAAAAATTTCTTTTATTTTAATTATCTCAAGATGCAAATTGTATTTTTCTATTGTTTTTTCATTGTCAATTGAAATAACTTGATTTGAAGTGCTGCTAACAAAAATAAAAAAACAAAAAAGCCTGTTTTTTTTATGCTTTGACAATGAATCAAATATTTCATGAAATTTCTTTTTCTGTTCTGTCCCTGACATTTTTCCATACTGTTCGAGCATGGCTTCTGTGGACAATTCTTCTGGTGCATCATCATCCGTCATCATTCCGCCCTCCTTGGGCTGTCTGTGTGTTTGTTGTCCGATTCGTTCTATTAGAGGAAATCGTAGTTTTTGTCAACCTTTTCCCCGCGTTGCGAGGCTGTTTTGCGCGAGGCAAAGCCTCGCGCTTTTGAACAAGAGGCTACGCGCGTAACCCTTCGGGTTGCGCGCGTAGAAAGCGCACGGCATATCATGGACGCACACGGCAAGCCGTGTGCTATGGCGCTCGCTCGCGGCGCGCTTTCGCGGGGGAACTGCGTCCCCCCACACCCCCCCGCGCGCACCAGTGCGCGCGATGTTTTGCACCCGTCATCCAAAAAATCGCTTGACTCCAACCCCCCACATCCCCCATCATTCCCCCCGATTCCCATCTATCCCCCCCCTCCAAAGACCCCGCCATGTCCGTCGCATCCCTTGCCTCCGCTCCCTCGTACCCCTCCAATCTGCCCCTCCACCTCGAGCGCGCACAACTCGCCTGCGCCTTCCGCTGGACCGCCCGACTCAACATGCACGAAGCTGTCGCCAACCACTTCTCCCTCTGCATCGGAAACTCCACAACCCAATTTCTCATCAACCCCAACCAGATGCACTTCTCGCGCATCAAAGCCTCCGACCTCCTGCTGCTAGACGCAAACAACCCCGATACCCTCGCCCAAGAAAATGCCCCCGATCCAACCGCCTGGGGACTGCACGCATCCATCCATAAAATCCTCCCCCACGCAACCTGCGTCATGCATGTCCATTCCATCCACGCAACGATCCTCGCATCGCTCAAAAATCCAAGCCTCCCCCCCATCGACCAAAATACCGCAACCTTCTTCAAACGAACCGCCGTCGATCACAACTTCGGAGGACTCGCCTTCGAAGAAGAAGGAACGCGATGCGCACAACTCCTCCAAAACCCCAAACTGAAAGTGCTCGTCATGGGTAACCACGGCATCCTCGTCCTCGGGAACTCCGTCCCCGATGCCTTCAACCGCCTCTACTACTTCGAACGAGCCGCAGAAACCTACATCAAAGCTCTCTGGACTGGACAAGAACTCAATGTCCTCTCCGATGATATCGCCGAAAAAACCGCCGTCGAGCTCGAAAACTACCCCAACCAAGCCTCCGCACACTTCTCCGAACTCCAAGCCATCCTCGACGCCGAAGAACCCATCTACAAAACCTAAGTCACAAGACCTAGCCCGAAATCTCCCCGCCTGCCTCGCCTCCCTCGCCTCCCTCGCCTCCCCTCCTCCTCCTCCTCTCCCGAATAGCATCCCGAATATCATGTCGCCAAGCTCCCTCCCACAGGCAAAAATTCTGCCCGCCACCACCGCCGCCTCCTCGAATGTGTCCCTCGAGCGACAGCTCGTAAGGAATCTCGCACAGCGCAGCGACAGACCCGCCCTCCTGTGGCTTGCCAGCTGGCTCACAGCCCTCGCGGTGAGCGGATACCTCCTCTACCTCACCACCGCTACCTCTTCAACCTTGCTCTTCCTCGCCGCCGCACTTCTGCTCGGTAGCATTCTCACCGTCCCCTCCTACGCCATCAGCCACGAATGCGCGCACGGCACAGCCTTCCGCACTCGCTGGCTCAACGAAACCTGCCTGTGGATTGGCTCCCTCCTCTATTTCGAAGAGCCCTACCACCGCCGATACTCCCACACCCGCCACCACACTTATACTTGGCATGTCGGCAAAGACAGCCAAATGCCCTTCGATACCCCCATGACCCTCAAGGGATGGCTGCTCGAAATCAGCGGCATCGCGCTCGTCATCTACGAAACTAAAGTGTTCGCACGAAACGCGCTCGGAAAGTTCTCGCCACAAACCCGCGGCTTCACCCCCGAAAACACGCTCGGCAAGCTCAAATGGGGCGCAAGAGCCTGCATCCTCATCTACGCGACGCTCATCATCCTGCTCGTGCGCGGCGAAACATGGGTCTGGACATATCTCCTGCTGCCGCGATTGCTCGGCGGTCCTGTCATGCTGCTGTTTACTCTGCTCCAGCATGTCGAGCTTAAAGAGAACTCCCCCTCCATTCTGGAATCAACTCGCTCCTTCACAACCTCCGCCATCGGACGATGGCTCTATATGAACATGAACAACCACATCGAACACCATCTCTATCCGCAAGTCCCCTTCTACGCGCTCGACAAGCTGCGCCAAGCCGTCGAAAACCAAGTGCCGCCGCCCGACAAGGGCTTTTGGCGCACAAACCTAGAGGTGCTGTCCGTCGTCGTTCGACGCTCGCTCGGCATGGGAACGAAAGCCCGCGGCTTGCGACAAGCCGCCCACATGGTCGTCTCTGCCGCCGAAGCGAAGAAAGGAAAAACATCCCCCTTCGCTCACAAAACAACCCTCTGAACCGCGCGGAGAACCTTCTCCCTCCCCTTATGGCGACCCAAGACAGCGAGTGGATTTTCGTCGATACCGTCGATGCGCTCGACGAAGAAGACTTCATGCGCTTCGACCACGGCGGCGAAACCTACATCCTCTACAAGGTCAAGGGAGAGATGTTTGCCACCGACGGGCTCTGCACGCACGAGGCGCAACATCTGGAGGACGGCGTTTTGATCGGACACATCATCGAGTGCCCTTTACATCAGGGACGCTTCGACATTCGGAGTGGCAAGTGCGCCGGCGGACCTGTGTGCGAGCATCTGAACACCTATCGCGTGAAGATTGAAGGAGACAAGCTTTTCATCGAGCTTTGAGAGGGATGGCAGCGCAGGATTTAGAGCAAGCCCTTGCAAGACAGTGGCAGACTTTGGGAGCGGTTTCTCCTGTGCGCTTGCTTGCCGCAGGACATTATCTTCGCTATGCCTTGCAGTGGGTGGAACGCGGCGCGCGTTGCTGTCTGGAGATGGAAGCTGACAGCGTGGAGCGAGAGGAGCATTCGGCTTATGTCGTTTGGGATAGCGAGCTTGCAGGCATGTTTTCGCCTCCTCTGGGGGAGGACAAGCGGCAGGACAAGCGGCAGGACAAGCGGCAGGACAAGCGGCAGGACAAGCGGCAGGACAAGCGTTTGGGTCTGCGTTTTGACGACGGCATCCCGCGTCTTTTGTTCGGCGAGAACGAGCCCTTCGTGTTGGACAACCATACGGATGCAGAGGCTCGGCAATGGGTTAGAGAATGTGTCGAGAGTCTTTCTGTCAGCGCGACGAGTTTCAACGATCCTGTCTTGCTTCCTCCGCACCCCTTGGCAGAGGGAGCGCGTTACAAGGTGGCGGAGCATCGTGCTGACATCTCGGAGTTGTCTCTGTGGTTTGGCAACGCGGCGCTGTTGCTGGAGAGGTTGCGCTCAGGGAGAGAGGCGGTGTGTTGTTCGAGCGCGGGGTTCGATCTTTCGTTGCGCCATCGGAGGCAAGGGATGACGCAGGAGAAAGAGAAGGCGAGCAAGAAGGGGGGGAATAATAGAAGCGGAAGCGGAAGTGGTGTTGTAGGATTTTGTGGTGGGGATTCTGTGTATCCGCAGCCTTATTTTTATGTTGTCGCGGATCCTGCCTGGGTTAGCGAGCCTGAGTGGGCGGGGGAGGGAGCGCGGAGCTTTGGGATGTTTCATCGTCAGGACTTTTCGGGGTTTGTCGTTTTGGGGGAGCAGGTTGTTGCCTTGGCGGAACAGGAATCGATGGTTGCGATGTTCTTACGCGAGGCGATGGAGATCCCTGCATCAGAAACGCGCGAGGTGTTTCAAAAATCGTAAAAATTGGTTTTCTCTGTTGACAGCATCGTATTAGCTGCCTAAAAACTCGTTACAGGGGGGAGGAAACTATCTTAGAGACCTTTTTATCTGGAGTAGAAGACCATGACGACATTGTTCAACGCCCACACACAAGGGACAGGGGAAGGCAGTTTGTCCTCGCGCGAGGGCAAGCGCAACAGGAAGGCGCAGG
>JABACB010000057.1 GCA_014237925.1 Alphaproteobacteria bacterium | reverse complement strand
CATGAGGCGGAGTCCATTAGTTTAAGTGTGGATGATGAAAGATCTACACGGAGAGCCAAGAAAATTGCATGGATGTCAGATAATTTGCAAAAAAGAGAACACAAAGCAAGAACAAAGCAAGAACAAGAGCTACCGCCCCCTTCCTCAGCCCACGAAGGAAAAGCCTCAAGGCATCGCTCTGCTCCTCTGTCAGAAGCACTATCTCATCCAGTAAGCGCGAACGCTTGCCGGATACTCGCGATAAATTAGAGGGCGGCGCCGCCTTCGCAAAAATCTCGCGCAACTCTTTCTCCGCATCAAAGCCGAGAATCTCGCTCAACGCATAAAATTGCCAGACCTGTATCCTGGAATACGGAGCCTCCCAACCTGTGAAGTTTGTCGCCGACACCCCAAGTTGGGCAGCAAGGTTCTTGCGAGTCAGGCTAGCCTTGTCGCGTTGCTCCATTACAGCCTGTGCCACGTGTGGCGCAAAGCATTCCTTGTATTTCGTGTAAGTTTCTGATGGCAACATGATAGCCTCCGTGTTTTATTTTGCTTTTGTTTTTTTAGCACAAAAAAAAACTAGAAGCAACAAAAAACTTGACCCCACCCCCCTTTTTTGTAGAACAGCCACATGGCTGACTGGCTCACACAACACTTCTCCCGCGAAGACATGTTGGCAAGTGCCCCATCCATCCATAGATACATAGTGCGCCGCTTGCCGTATGCGTCAGTGATGTCGGATTTAAAACAAGCGCGAGCGCAACAGACGCGTCATTCTGCGGGGTACTCGCGCGTTGGTAGAAAGCGCGCTATCTCTATCGCGCGCTATCGTGCGCGCTCCGCTGCCACATAACTACCCAGCAAACGCACGCGCTCGGAAAACATCTGCAACTCCTCCAAAGCACGTCGCACCGCCGCATCGTGCTTCGATCCCTCCACCTCCACATAGAACTCTGCAACCTGAGAATCGTACTGAACATAGCTCTCCAAACGAATCAAATTCACGCCGTTCGTCGCAAACCCTCCCAACGCCTTGTACAACGCCGCCGGAACGCTCCGTGTCCGAAACAGCAGGCTCGTCAAACAGATCGCCTCTCCGTCGACTTGAGCCTCCTCGCGCGACATCGTGATGAATCGCGTCGTGTTGCCAATCTTGTCCTCGACCCGCTCGCGCAAGACGCGCAAGCCGTAAATCTCCGCCGCCAAGCGCGATGCCAGCGCGGCAACTCCTCCGTCCCCCCGCTCCGCCACCTCGCGCGCAGAACCCGCCGTATCCAACCGAGCCTCCGTATCGACAGCCAAACTCGCAACTAATCTGCGACACTGCAACAACGCCTGCGGATGGCTCAAGATACAACGAAGATCCTCCAAGCGCGAACCCTCGACACCCAACAAATGATGCTCGATCGGCATGAAACCCTCTCCTGCGATGAACAAAGCTGTCTCCGACAACAACTGATGAATCTCGGCAACACGACCGCCCAAAGTGTTCTCGATCGGAATTAAAGCCACTTCCGCTCCCCCCTCCTCGACCGTGCGCAAAGCCTCGTCGAAGGTGCGACAAGCCACAGGCGCATATCGAGGACACAACAAGCCGCACGCCATATGCGAAAACGCACCCTCAACACCCTGATAGGCAACCCGAAGCTTGCCCTCGGAACGCAACTCCTCTTTTGACATTCCCCGCTGTGCCTTTCCCCGCTGCGCCATGCGTTGTTGCTTAACCCCCTCCTTCTGCCAGCGTCTGCTGTTCGAACGCCGCGCGTTCATCCTCTAGGTTGATCTCGACAGGCACAGAATCACAGACGAACGCCACGATTGTCATTCCCGCCTCCAAGGCACGCATCTGCTCCAAACCTTCGCGACGCTCCAAAGCAGACGGCGCAAGCGAAACAAAACGCGACAAGGCCTCTCGACGATAGGCGTAAAGCCCGATGTGATGCCAGTAACGAGCAGATCTCCCCTTCTCGCTCCACGGCGCGCAGGCGCGTGTGAAGGTCAATACTCGATAAGAACGAATCTCCTCGTTGTCTCCTTTTTGCTCGTCCCTCTTTTGCTTGTCCCCCTCGTCCCCAACGCCCGCCAAGATCGCCTTGACGACGGAAGGACGCTCCGCCTGCTCGCCCTCGATCGCAACGACGGGAGTGGCGATATCCGCCCCGCTCGAACGCAAAGCTGCCACCGCGTCGCTGAACACACGCGGCTCGACCTTAGGCAAGTCCGCTTGACAATTCACCACCACCTCCGCCTCTGCGTGCGGATCACAACGGGCAACCGCCTGCCAAACCCGATCCGATCCTGAGGGCAGTTCTGCGTCGGTCAAAACTGCAGAAAATCCATGCTGCTCTGCACAATCTTTGGTCTCTTGTTCTGCGCAGGCGACGATCAAGGTCGCTTCCTCGCTCTGCTCTTTCTGCGACCTTCCCTGCTGCAACCTTCCCTGCTGCAACCCTCCCTGCTGCAACAAACGCCTTCCGCGCTCGGCACTCTCGCAAGACCAAATCAGCAACGGCTTGCCCGCCACAGGCAGCAAAACCTTGCGAGGCAACCGACGCGACGCAAGACGAGCAGGCACGACGATCAAAGTTTTTGCCATGCATCCCTGCCTGCACCTCTGCCTTCCTTCCTTCTTGTGCCTCTGTTGCTTTTTCTCATGTCTCCCTCTATACTCCGTTTGCCTCCGCGTTGCAACGCGCAACCCTGCGTTCGATGCGAGAGGTTCTGAATCCGTCTCAAGAGGTCTAGCAAGAGGTAACCAGAGACAACGATGAATCGCGACCCGCTACTGTGGAACAAAATACTGGGTGCCGTGCTCGGTGCACTTTTGATCGGCACGCTCTCTGCCTTCGTTGCCGATTTGCTCTACGGGCAAAAGCATGGAGAGGCAGAAGAGGTCTTCTTGTCGCTTGTCTCTGTCGAGCCGAGCTCTGCCGAGCCTAATTCTGCCGAAGCGTCTTCGTCCGATACCTCTGCCGCCACGCTTGAACCCGAAGTTCCCCTCGCCGAGCGGCTTGCGCAAGCCGATGTGGCACACGGCAAGAATATCTCCAGGAAATGCGTGGCATGCCACACCTTCACGCCGGACGGCGCGAACCGTATCGGTCCCAACCTGTGGGCTGTCGCGGGCAGAAAGGTCGCCGCCGTCTCGGGCTTCCAATACTCCAAAGCCATGAAGAGCTTCGGAGGAACTTGGGCGGACGAAAGGCTCGAGGCTTTTCTCAAACGACCCAAGGAAGCGGTGGCAGGAACGAAAATGAACTTTGTCGGGATCAAAAAGGCACAGGACAGAGCCGACATCATCGCATGGTTGCAAACCTTGAGATAATGTGCTATGGGGGAGAAGTCGTTCTCGTTCGAGGCTCTGCTCTCGACCTCGGAAGCGTTTGACGGGAGGTATGGAATGATGCGCAAAACAATACAGAAGACGATACGCAAAATGATACGCAAAACGATACGCAAAACGATACGAAAGACGAGCCATCGCAGGCTTTGTGTTGCCTTGTTGTGTTTCGGTTTCTTCGGAGGCGCATGCGTCTCCTTGAGTGGTGCTTTGGGTGCCTCTTGGGGTGCCTCTTGGGGTGTTCGCGCTGCTCTTGCGGAGGAGCCGTTAGTATTGGTTGAGCTGTTCACCTCGCAGGGTTGTTCGTCGTGTCCTCCTGCGGATCGGTATTTTTCGGATTTGGCGAAGCAGAAAGATTTGGCGGTATTGGCGTGGCATGTTCCGTACTGGGATTACATCGGATGGCGCGATCCGTTCGGGTTGCGTGTTGCGGAGCGCAGGCAACGTCGTTATGCGCGGCGGCTGGGGGAGCGTCAGATTTACACGCCGCAGGCGATTGTGGGGGGCAAGGTTCACTATGTTGGTTCGGACAAGCGTGCGGTAGGGAAGGGGTTGCGTTCTGTACGGAGGGCTGTTGAGAAGTTTTCACCTCGCTTGTCGTTGCGGCGAGCGGAGGGGGGGAGAGATTTTTCGGTGCGTTTGGAGCGAGGCGAGGAGGCGAAGGGAGGTTCTAGGAAGGGTGTGAAATTTGATGTGATGGTTGTTTTGTATCAGGCGGGAGCGGAGACGAGTGTTGAGCGCGGCGAGAATCGGGGTCGGAGGTTGCGGGATGCGAACATTGTTCGTTCGGTGATTTCTTTGGGGCAGTGGGATGGCGTGAATGGGGAGGAGAAGGCATTTTCGCTTCCTGCGGAGGATGGGGGATTTGATGTTGTTCGTGATGGGGGATTTGTTGTTGTTGCGGAGTCGCATGTTGTGGGCGAGGGTACGACGGGTGCGGCGCGCTGGGATTTCAAGCGGGGTTTTGCGCCCAAGGGATCTTAGGGGCATGGACGCAGAGGCGCGAGAGCGGCTTCGACAAGAGGGACAACAATGACCGCGATTCCGATGAACGCCAACGACAACGGTAGCTCGGTTGCCTACATGAACGGTGACCCTGTTGCCTACATGGAAGTGTTGTCGCAAGCTTGTATCGGTATTCAGGAAAGGTTGAAGGCGAGGGGAAGGATTGCTGACGGCGAGACGCGAGACTTGATTCGCGCAGTTGACGATGCCTTAATCGCAATCGACGAGCATTTGAATAGGAACGAGAATGGCAGCGAGGACGACGATGATGGCTAGCACGCCCTTCACGATCTAACCTATGAGCAATCTCTGTGATCAGGCGCGTTCTCCTCTACGCTATCCTGGAGGAAAGAGTCGTGCTGTCAAGGTCTTAGCACCTCTTGTTCCTGTCTCTGTCAAAGAGATTTGCTCTCCTTTTTTGGGGGGAGCAAATTTGGAGCTGGCA
>JABACB010000056.1 GCA_014237925.1 Alphaproteobacteria bacterium | reverse complement strand
TCCGAATCCATACGCGCAATATATTCACCTCGCGTTACACGAAGACCGCGATTCGCTGCCTTTGGAATACCTACATTTCGATTCAAAAATATACCTCGGACTCGTGAATCACGCGCACAAAATGAACGAATAATCGAGGCACTCGAATCCGTCGAACCATCGTCAACGATAATCAATTCCAAATCTACAAAACTTTGATTTAAAATCGATTCGATCGCTTCGCTCAGAAAACGATCGCCATTATAGGTCGTCATCACAACGCTAACTCGTGGAGTAGACATGTTAATCTCCTCGCTTACGAAAAGGAGAAAACAAAAAACTCACAAGGTGAAAAGAAAAGCGAACGACAAAAAATCTTGTCGTATAAAAAGGATTACCAATAAATGA
Source organism: Alphaproteobacteria bacterium (assembly GCA_014237925.1). Lineage (GTDB taxonomy): Bacteria > Pseudomonadota > Alphaproteobacteria > JABAAW01 > JABAAW01 > JABAAW01. Next base: position 4,432 of record JABACB010000056.1, on the reverse strand, counting down.
AAAAAATAAATGCTTCAATCCGTAATACCAACGCCTTGTGAAAATTAGCGAACGAAAAAAACGTAAATGAATATCAGAAGAATGATTCGAAATATTAAATAATTTATTAAATACAATATTGAAACAAAAACCTAAAATATGACGCAAATACAAAAAGCTTGCCCGAAACTTTCTTGCACGAAAGCACAAAACACAAAAAATAATATAAAAATTAATTTGTTTACCTGATGTTATGCCAAAATCTTCCCATAAAGATATATTATAAAAATCCTTTAAACCAAAGCGACGCAAAATAATAACGACACGTAACAAATGATAAAAACGCGCACGAGGATAAATAGGTAAAAATATAAGACTATCTTGTAAAAACAAAAAACTTGAGATGCCACGAAAATGCAAACTTTTACAATTTACCGAAAGACACTCATCAAGAGGATCCCAAAAGCCTCGCCTACGGATTTCTTGAGAAAGTGAAAGCAAATAAACCATAAACATGCGAAAAACATAATTAAATCGCTGTGTTGTTGAACTGCCATAGTGACGATAGTAATAAAATTTTTGCGGCAAACTATCTAAAACTTTTCCGTGCAAACTCGCAATACGAGAATACAAATCATCATCCTCACCCATAGGAAGAAAATCACGATATCCACCTACAGACACAAGAGTCGAACGCCGGCAAACGATAGTCGCATGAAGAACAGGATAGCGAAAATGTAAAATATCCTCCGCAACACGACGCCTGCCAAAAACAATAGGAATAGGGTTCATGAAATTTTTCGCATACGCATCAGTGCAGAAAAAATCTTCTTCGTCTATCGCACGATAATCACATCCTATGACATGAATCTTCTTATGCTTATCTAAATAGGAAACTTGTTGCCGCAAACGATCGTGGTGGCACAGGTCGTCTGAATCCATACGTGCCACATACTCCCCGCGAGCAGCGCGGAGACCGTGATTCGCAGCACTTGGAATACCCAAATTTCTTTTTAAAAATATACCTCGAACACGAGAATCATGCTCACAAAAAGAACGAATAACAGAAGCACTAGAATCCGTAGAGCCGTCGTCAACAACGATCAACTCCAGATCTTTGTAACTCTGAAACAAAACCGATTCGATCGCTTTGCCTAAAAAGCGCTCGCCGTTATAGGTTGTCATCACAACGCTGACTCGTGGACTAGACATGTCAAAACCCCAACTTACGATACAAGGGATGTATAATACGCAAGGAATAAACGAAAAAACGAAGAACAAAAAAACTTGCCACAAAAAAAGGATTGTAACAAAACGCAATGAAAAGATGCTTCATCCCATAATACCAACAGCTAGTAAAAGTCAGTGAACGAAACAAAGACAAATGATGGCCAGAACGACGCTTAGTAAAATTAGTAAACGAGATTATGCGTATTTGAAAAAAATAATAAATTACCGTAAAAAATGAAGAAAGCATCGTCAAAGGCGAGACGATACGATACAAACTAATAATGTAACGAAAATACAAAAAGCCCGCTTGAAACTTTTGCAAGTGAAAACATAATTTGCAGAAAGAGGTATAAAAATAAATTTGCTTGTCCATAGTCATGCCTAATCCATTCAATAAAGAAACATCATGAAAATCTTTTAACTCGAAACGACGTAAAATAACAACAACACGCAATAGAGAATACAAACCTTCGCGAGGATAATACGGCAAAAATACAAGACTGTCTTGTAAATACAAAAAACTCGAAATTCCTCGAAAACGCAAACTACCGTAATCTGACGAAGGACACTCCTCAAGAGGATCCTTAAAACCTCGCCTGCGACATTCCGAAGAAAATCTAAGCACGACAACAATCAAAAGCCCGAAAGCATCGCTAAATCGCTGCGTCGCCGAACTGCCGTAGTGACGGTAATAATAAAGCTTCTCCTGTAAATTATCCAAAACTCCTCCATGTAAAGCCACCATGCGCATATACAAATCATCGTCTTCTGCGATAGGAAAAATTTCGCGGTATCCACCTACCGACAAAAGAGTCGAACGACGACAAACAATCGTCGGATGAAGAACAGGATAAGGACCTAAGAGAACTCTCTTTGCAACTCGACATCTACCTAGAACAAGGGCAAGAGGCTCCCTAATACGCCGAGCATCCTCAGCAGAACAAAACGATCCTTCTTCGTTGATCGCACGATACTGACATCCTAAAACATGAATCTCCGCATGCCTATCCATGTAGGAGATTTGTTCGCGCAAGCGATCACGATGGCATAGGTCGTCCGCATCCATACGCGCCACATACTCCCCGCGAGAAAATCCCAATCCGTAGTTGAGCGCATGCGCAAGACCGCGATTCTTCGGTAAATAAAAAGCGCGAATACGCTTGTCCTTCCTCGCGTAAGAAGCCAGCAACAAGGCACTTTTGTCGCTAGAGCCGTCGTCGACAATAATCATCTCGAAGTCTGTGAAGCTTTGAGACAGAATCGACTCGATGGCTGCTGCTAGGAAGCGATCGCCGTTGTAGTTTGCCATCAGGACGCTGACCCGTGGACTAGACATGTCAAAACCCCACCTTACGATATAGAACATACATAATACGCAAGGAATGAACATAAAAACGAGTAAGAAAAAATTTTGTCACAAAAAAAGGATTGTAACAAAACGCAGTGAAAAGATGCTTCATCCCGTAATACCAACGGCTGGTAAAAATCAACGAACGAGACAAAAATAAATGATCATCAGAACGACGCTTAGTAAAATTAATAAACATAGGTATTTGTATTGTAATAAAAGAAAAAATTGAAGAATAAATTAAAGGTATTTGTATTGTAATAAAAGAATAAATTGAAGAATAAATTAAAGATATTTGTACTGTAATAAAAGAAAAAATTATCGTAAAAAATGAAGAAAGAATCGTCAAAAATGAAACGCGACGATACAAACTAATAATGTAACGAAAATACAAAAAACCCGCTCGAAACTTTTGTAAGCGAAAACATAATTTGCAGAAAAGGGTGTAAAAATAAATTTGCTTGTCCATCGTCATGCCTAATTCGTTCAATAAAGAAATATCATGAAAATCTTTTAACTCGAAACGACGTAAAATAACAACAACACGCAACAAGGAATACAAACCCTCGCGAGGATAATACGGCAAAAATATAAGACTGTCTTGTAAATACAAAAAACTCGAAACTCCTCGAAAACGCAAGCTACCGCAATCTGACGAAGGATGTTCCTCAAGGGGATCCCAAAAGCCTCGCCTGCGAAATTCTGAAGAAAGAGCAATCAAACTAATAATGAAAACACTGAAAGAACGACTAAACCTCTGCGTTGTTGAACCACTGTAACGACGATAATAGTAAAGCTTTTCCGGCAGATTATCCAAAACACCTCCATGCAAATTGACAATACGAAAATATAAATCGTCGTCCTCGCCGATAGGAAAAAATTCGCGGTATCCACCTACCGACAAAAGAGTCGAACGACGACAAACAATCGTCGGATGAAAAATAGGATAAGGACCTAAGAGAACTCTCTTTGCAACTCGACATCTACCTAGAACAAGGGCAAGAGGCTCCCTAATACGCCGAGCATCCTCAGCAGAACAAAACGATCCTTCTTCGTTGATCGCACGATAATGACATCCTAAAATATGAATCTCCGCATGCCTATCCATGTAGGAGATTTGTTCGCGCAAGCGATCACGATGGCACATATCGTCTGAATCCATACGTGCCACATATTCGCCGCGAGAAAATCCCAATCCGTAGTTGAGCGCATGCGCAAGACCGCGATTCTTCGGTAAATAAAAAGCGCGAATACGCTTGTCCTTCCTCGCGTAAGAAGCCAGCAACAAGGCACTTTTGTCGCTAGAGCCGTCGTCGACAATAATCATCTCGAAGTCTGTGAAGCTTTGAGACAGAATCGACTCGATGGCTGCTGCTAGGAAGCGATCGCCGTTGTAGTTTGCCATCAGGACGCTGACCCGTGGACTAGACATGTCAAAACCCCACCTTACGATATAGAACATACATAATACGCAAGGAATGAACATAAAAACGAGTAAGAAAAAATTTTGTCACAAAAAAAGGATTGTAACAAAACGCAGTGAAAAGATGCTTCATCCCGTAATACCAACGGCTGGTAAAAATCAACGAACGAGACAAAAATAAATGATCATCAGAACGACGCTTAGTAAAATTAATAAACATAGGTATTTGTATTGTAATAAAAGAAAAAATTGAAGAATAAATTAAAGGTATTTGTATTGTAATAAAAGAATAAATTGAAGAATAAATTAAAGATATTTGTACTGTAATAAAAGAAAAAATTATCGTAAAAAATGAAGAAAGAATCGTCAAAAATGAAACGCGACGATACAAACTAATAATGTAACGAAAATACAAAAAACCCGCTCGAAACTTTTGTAAGCGAAAACATAAT
>JABACB010000055.1 GCA_014237925.1 Alphaproteobacteria bacterium | reverse complement strand
CTCTACTAGCTAGTTGTGTATTGAATACGAATTTTGTAGATTGGTGACCTAGCCACAAACATTCCGCTAGCTTCTTTAGTTGTGTATTGAATACGAATTTTGTAGATTGGTGACAGGAAGAATTGCCAGCAAGATTAAAGTTAGGTTGTGTATTGAATACGAATTTTGTAGATTGGTGACTACAGCTGCAAAAACAACTTCATCTCCAATGTTGTGTATTGAATACGAATTTTGTAGATTGGTGACACATCGTTTATCGCATAAGTTTCTTGCCAAGTTGTGTATTGAAGACGAATTTTGTAGATTGGTGACCGCTAGAGGAAGGTATGTTGAGACGTGGGTGTTGTGTATTGAAGACGAATTTTGTAGATTGGTGACTCATAGAATAGCCAGATTTTGCAGTATCATGTTGTGTATTGAAGACGAATTTTGTAGATTGGTGACTGTAATGATATTCTAGAAGGTAAACGATCAGTTGTGTATTGAAGACGAATTTTGTAGATTGGTGACTGTAGGATAAAGAAAAGAATAGATTGTTAGGTTGTGTATTGAAGACGAATTTTGTAGATTGGTGACCCTAATAGAAAAAATTATTTTATCCCCACGGTTGTGTATTGAAGACGAATTTTGTAGATTGGTGACCCAAACGCCTGCTCTCCAAATTCTTAAACGGTTGTGTATTGAAGACGAATTTTGTAGATTGGTGACCCGACATTTTTACCTATAGCCTTATAATCAAGTTGTGTATTGAAGACGAATTTTGTAGATTGGTGACAAGAAAAACTATATCAAGCAAGTTTTAGAGGGTTGTGTATTGAAGACGAATTTTGTAGATTGGTGACTGAAATTAGGTTTGAAAGCTACAGATATTATGTTGTGTATTGAATACGAATTTTGTAGATTGGTGACTATATTTATTGCTACAAAACCTAACTTGATGTTGTGTATTGAAGACGAATTTTGTAGATTGGTGACAATGGTAAAAACTACCCAATAGGGAAGTCTGTTGTGTATTGAAGACGAATTTTGTAGATTGGTGACTTCAAAGTAGGCAGAATTCTAACTACGTGCGTTGTGTATTGAAGACGAATTTTGTAGATTGGTGACACACCAAAAGTAGTTTCAGGTGCTACTACTGTTGTGTATTGAAGACGAATTTTGTAGATTGGTGACCAGTGCAATATAACTACCCATACACATAGGGTTGTGTATTGAAGACGAATTTTGTAGATTGGTGACAAAAACAGCTTCAAATAAAGAAGACTTGCCGTTGTGTATTGAAGACGAATTTTGTAGATTGGTGACCTTTCTTTTTTTTAATCCCTTAACCATATTGTTGTGTATTGAAGACGAATTTTGTAGATTGGTGACATCTCCTTGACTGATAACATAGAAAAATCAGTTGTGTATTGAAGACGAATTTTGTAGAGGCGTTTGACTTAAAGGTGAGGTTTTTGAAAAGCATAAAAGTTTTATGAAAAACAGCCCTTTGGCTGTTTTTCTATAGCAAGAAAGAAGTAGGATGCAATAAGACTTTGAACTTTTAAAGTGCTTAATTTTAGCTAAAAAATAAGGGAAATACTCAAAAAAAACTTATAAATAACCCTTTTTCTAGTCTAAAATATTGAATTTTGCTAAGAATGGCGAGGTTTTAAAAGCTATCAGTCACCAATCTACAAAATTCGTCTTCAATACACAACGGTATTTATTTAAACTATGCCTGCCCCGTTGTCACCAATCTACAAAATTCGTCTTCAATACACAACTAGATTGTCTGGGTTTCCTTCAGCATTTAAGTCACCAATCTACAAAATTCGTCTTCAATACACAACTAGATTGGTGACGCGATGGCATTAGCGATCGTCACCAATCTACAAAATTCGTCTTCAATACACAACATAATAGGCGCTATTGTTGCGGCAGTGGCTGTCACCAATCTACAAAATTCGTCTTCAATACACAACACTTCAAAGAATAGGTGCGATTGTTATTATGTCACCAATCTACAAAATTCGTCTTCAATACACAACAGGGTGTTTGCAAACTTGGCTGATTGAATAGTCACCAATCTACAAAATTCGTCTTCAATACACAACTAATTAAAGCTTCATTACGCTTTATTATTTGTCACCAATCTACAAAATTCGTCTTCAATACACAACAATGAACTACCTATCCACTACCAAAGTCTAGTCACCAATCTACAAAATTCGTCTTCAATACACAACGAGATATTGTTTTTCATTTTCTCAAGATTGGTCACCAATCTACAAAATTCGTCTTCAATACACAACAAAGTGTGAAAAACATAATTGATAAAAAAAGTCACCAATCTACAAAATTCGTCTTCAATACACAACCCAGACGAGGAAACAACAGACAAAAAAATAGTCACCAATCTACAAAATTCGTCTTCAATACACAACACTATTCCAGTAGGGGAATTATAATCGCTTGTCACCAATCTACAAAATTCGTCTTCAATACACAACCTCTTCGTTGGCTCCTGTTATAAAAAAATTGTCACCAATCTACAAAATTCGTCTTCAATACACAACATGAGTGTAATGCGTCGTTGATTAACATTTGTCACCAATCTACAAAATTCGTCTTCAATACACAACGGGGGTTTGGTTAGTTTGGTTAGCGTGGGCGTCACCAATCTACAAAATTCGTCTTCAATACACAACAGGGACTTTCAACGTATTTTTATTGAGGGTGTCACCAATCTACAAAATTCGTCTTCAATACACAACCAGGATGCTCAAGTAGAGCAAGCGTATTTTGTCACCAATCTACAAAATTCGTCTTCAATACACAACCTCTTCGTTAGCGCCTGTTATAAAAAAATTGTCACCAATCTACAAAATTCGTCTTCAATACACAACAACAACCAAATCTTCCCCATCCATTAGAATGTCACCAATCTACAAAATTCGTCTTCAATACACAACAAATGAATGGTCGTTTAGCAAGAAGAGGTCGTCACCAATCTACAAAATTCGTCTTCAATACACAACTATTTTAGAAGGTGGTATCATTTGGCAATAGTCACCAATCTACAAAATTCGTCTTCAATACACAACTATCTTTACAACGATAACGACATTATATCCGTCACCAATCTACAAAATTCGTCTTCAATACACAACGATTCGTTAGATGCTCTGTCATCCAAAGAGGTCACCAATCTACAAAATTCGTCTTCAATACACAACGAAAGCCTGTGTATCATACTTGCGAATGGAGTCACCAATCTACAAAATTCGTCTTCAATACACAACGCAAATACCTTCTCTGTTTATAACTTGGTTGTCACCAATCTACAAAATTCGTCTTCAATACACAACAAGGGAAGTGCTTATTTAAATCAAATAGAAGTCACCAATCTACAAAATTCGTCTTCAATACACAACGAGCAGGGATTGACAACCCAAGCTACGAGCGTCACCAATCTACAAAATTCGTCTTCAATACACAACATATTGCACTTTACAGACTTTCCCCTTCTCGTCACCAATCTACAAAATTCGTCTTCAATACACAACTGGGCTAAAGAAGCAAGTTCTTCTGTGACTGTCACCAATCTACAAAATTCGTCTTCAATACACAACCTAAAAACGCATCACTTTTTAGCATTTCAAGTCACCAATCTACAAAATTCGTCTTCAATACACAACAGTTTAGATGGGGGAGGTGAGGTTCAAGTAGTCACCAATCTACAAAATTCGTCTTCAATACACAACACTTTAGTGCTCTCAACTCCACTTTCTCTAGTCACCAATCTACAAAATTCGTCTTCAATACACAACTAGACTTGGATGGGATGCTAAGGCGAGGAGGTCACCAATCTACAAAATTCGTCTTCAATACACAACTGGAGGGACGTTGGGGTTGACTACGCAGTTGTCACCAATCTACAAAATTCGTCTTCAATACACAACCTCTGCGTCATGAGTTGGCTTGGTTAAGGTGTCACCAATCTACAAAATTCGTCTTCAATACACAACCTTTGCGTCATAAGTTATCTAGGTTGTATCGTCACCAATCTACAAAATTCGTCTTCAATACACAACATTACATCCTTGCAATCAGTGCTTAGAACCGTCACCAATCTACAAAATTCGTCTTCAATACACAACAATGTATAGAGTTTTGTGTCACAATACTTTGTCACCAATCTACAAAATTCGTCTTCAATACACAACATACTGCTCCGGTTCATAGTGGCGGTGGAAGTCACCAATCTACAAAATTCGTCTTCAATACACAACATGGGGATGGGTAACACAACAGGTGGTAGTGTCACCAATCTACAAAATTCGTCTTCAATACACAACAATCTAGGGCAGAGGTCTAATGGAGCGCGAGTCACCAATCTACAAAATTCGTCTTCAATACACAACCCATTCTATAATAAGAGATAGGCTAGAAGCGTCACCAATCTACAAAATTCGTCTTCAATACACAACTAATAGGGCGATGTCTCTGTCGCCTTGTTAGTCACCAATCTACAAAATTCGTCTTCAATACACAACGACAAAACAGGGATGGGCGAACCTGAATATGTCACCAATCTACAAAATTCGTCTTCAATACACAACCTCTCTTTTCTTTTGACTCTTATCTATAAAGTCACCAATCTACAAAATTCGTCTTCAATACACAACCAAATTGACTACGACCATCACCATTCGCTAGTCACCAATCTACAAAATTCGTCTTCAATACACAACGAAAGTAGGTTGGGCAGTGCTTTTGTATCAGTCACCAATCTACAAAATTCGTCTTCAATACACAACAGAGATAAAGAGGTTATTGTTATAAATATTGTCACCAATCTACAAAATTCGTCTTCAATACACAACTGGGCATTTGTTTGCCACAATTGCTACACAGTCACCAATCTACAAAATTCGTCTTCAATACACAACGTGTGTGGTCTTTTGTGTATCGGGTGAGTAGTCACCAATCTACAAAATTCGTCTTCAATACACAACAGCAGAGAAGTCTTTTTCTTTTAACATTAAGTCACCAATCTACAAAATTCGTATTCAATACACAACGCGAGGAAGACAAGAAAGCAATCCAAAAAGGTCACCAATCTACAAAATTCGTATTCAATACACAACTAGCCCAACGACATTCCCTGTGGTATATTTGTCACCAATCTACAAAATTCGTATTCAATACACAACTCAAAATCAATCGTGCTCTGTCCATTAAAAGTCACCAATCTACAAAATTCG
>JABACB010000054.1 GCA_014237925.1 Alphaproteobacteria bacterium | reverse complement strand
CTCTGCGATCTCGTGTCCCTGCGCCGCCAAGCCCTCCAAGACTCGAATGTCGGTGGCATACTGCCCGCTGGCTGTCTTCTTGCCGCCGCTCAGTTTGAGACGTTCGAAAAGCACTTCTCCTAACTGCTTCGGCGAGGAAAGCAAGAATTTTTCTCCCGCCAAACCGACGATCTGCTCTTCCAAGGCGATCATCTGCTTTTCAAAACGCGCGCTCAAACCCTGCAACACACTCACATCGATTTGCACGCCACAGCGTTCCATGGCGACGATGACGGGAATCAGAGGACGCTCCAAAGTCTCGTAGACCTTCTTGCCGCCGTCGCAAAGCAAGCGCGGTACAAATATCTCGTGCAAACGTAAGGTCGCCCAAGCATCCTCGGCAGCATAAGCGCTAGCCGCCTCCAACGCGACGCGATCGAAGGAAAGTGCCTTGCGTCCTGTGCCAACAACCTCCTTGTATCGCGTTGCACGATGCTGCAAATGATGCTCGGCAAGTTCAACCAAGCCGTGTCCGTGCTTTCCGCCATCCAAGACCGCCGACATCAACAGCGTATCGTCGCAAGGCGCAATTTTCAAGGCGTCGTTTTGGTCGTATTTTTGCAACACTGCCGTGTCGTATTTCAAATTGTGTCCCACCTTCAAGGTTGCGCGATCTTCCAGCAAGGGCTTCAAGACTGCCCAAGCCTCGTCGAGCGCGAGCTGCGAGGCGAGCAGGTTTCCCTGCGCATCGCGATGTGCCAAAGGCAGATAGGCAGCTCTCCGCCCGACGCACAGAGCAACCCCGACGAGTTCTGCTGTCACCACATTCAAGCCTGTCGTCTCGATATCGACGGCGAAGCAACCTTTCTGTTGCGCAGCACGGCAAAAATCTTCCAACGCATCCCTCTCGGTCAAGGTCTCGATGGTGTAGTGTTTTTCCTTTTCCTCGCCGCTTCGAGAGGAAGCGAAGAGGCTGTTCAAACCTTGTTGCGTCTGGCGTGAATCCAAGCCGCGCAACAGCGAGCGAAACTCCTGCTCTCGGAAGAAGGTACGCAACTTCTCGCGTTCCAGACGCGGTGCTTCCAGCGTCTCCAAGGGGAGTGGGCAGGGTGCGTCGTCGGCAAGCGAGACCAGCTTGTAGCTCAAACGCGCTTGGGATGCGTGTTGTTCCAATGCTTCGCGCCGTTTGGGTTGTGTGATCTCTGATGTTGCTGCGAGCAAGCGCTCCAAGTCTCCGAATCGCACGATGAGTTCTGCTGCGGTCTTAACCCCGATTCCCGGAACGCCCGGCACATTGTCGCTAGCGTCGCCAGCGAGCGCCATGACATCGCGCACTTTTTTCGGCGGCACGCCGAATCGTTTCTGTACGCAAGCCTCGTCGATGATCTGTCCCTTGACGGGATCTTTCAAGAAAATATGTCCGTCTTCGACGAGCTGCATCATATCTTTGTCGGAAGAACAGACCTCGACGCGCCAACCCTTTTCGCGCGCCAAGCGAGCATAGAGAGCGATGATGTCGTCCGCCTCGAAGCCCTTCTGCTCGACGGCAGGGATCGAGAAGGCTTCGGCAGCCGCGCGCACGAGAGGAAACTGCGACAGCAGGTCAGGGGGCGTCTCGCGGCGATTCGCCTTGTAGGCGGGATAGAGCGTGTTGCGAAAGCTCTTGCCCTTGGCATCGAAGACGACGATGCAACGTTGCCGAGGACGCTCGTCCAAAATTTGCGCGAGCATACGCGTAAAACCATAGAGTGCACCTACGGGAGTGCCGTCCGAGCGCGCCATCGGCGGCAGTGCGTAGAAGGCGCGAAAGACATAGCCGTAAGCGTCGATCAGTGTCAGATCGGCCGCATCGGACGGTTGCGCCTCGGATGGTTGCGCCTCGGATGCCTGCGGGACTTGTGGCTGCGAGGTTTTTTTTTGTGCCGCCTCCTCGTTGCCGCCTGGCGTTTTCTTTTCTGCCACCGAAGTTCTAGCGCGGCGGGAGGGTGATGATGTCGTCGATACGCCCTGCCTTCAGGTGTTTTTTGGAGGTTTTAGACAACTCTCCGATCGGAAAAGCTCCCGGTCCTGCCGTCTCCATCAGCACATAGGTTTTGCCTTCGTGGGTGTAGACATCATCGCCTTTTTTTGTCTCGATTTCGACACCCAAGAAGGCGTGATTGGGCACAAGAAAGATCGCAAGGGAACGTTTTTCTAGCAGCAGGCGCAAGAGTGCCATCACGGCGGTCGATTTGGAATCGCAGTCGCCCAAGTTTCGTGCGATCACCTGGATCGGCGGCGCAAAACCTTTAAAGCCGCGCACCTTGCCTTTCATCAGATCGTTGTAGGGAATGTTTTGAAAAAAGTGCAAAACCTCGGCAGCCAGTTCACGCTCGCTTTTTCCTTGGAAGTTTTTACGAAAGGCTTGCGCGACAGGTTGCAAGCTCGGCAATGCCTGTTCTGCGATTCGGACATAATCGATCTGCGTTCGATTCTCGTCTTTAAAGAAGCGAAGATAGCGCGCGGTGTAGAATCGGATTTTTTCGACCCTCAGGTCGGCGAGGACACCCTTCCGCGCCAAAGACAAGCGTTGTGAAAACTCTGCGCTCAACGTGCTGACGCGCTGATGCGTATCCTCGACAAACTTGTCGGCTTCCTTGTGGGACTTCTTGTCAAAGCTTCGCGAACTATTGCCAAACCGCCATCCGGGCGTTTGCGACGAGACTTCGATGCCCCACGGCTTTTTTTTCACACGCTTCACCTGCAACTTCAGCGGTTTTTTCAGACGCAGGGAGACGAGCCTCCCTCCGCGTTTGCGATTGAAGGTTTTAATCGATCGTTGAATGTCGGCGAGCGCAACATCAAAGTCCGCCTGCAAGACAGCCAAGCGTCGCGCCGCCGCCTTATTGCCTTCGACAAACCCGAAGTCGTACAACGCACGGTCGAGACTGTTGCGATCCAACAACAGCGACTCCGCTTCCGCAATCGCCCTGCGCGACAAGGCAAAATGCAACCCTCGCACGCGCTGCGCGCTATCCTGATAGCGATAGGAAAAGACGACATCCTCCCCCTCGTCGCGCTTGTCGCGCTTGTCGAAGTGTAGCTGCTTTGCCTCCGATAGGGCGTGGCAAAGCGCACCGCTTGCAAGCAACAGCGAAAGAAACCCCCAACGCATCATTTTTTTTCTCATCGTTGTCACCTTTTTTTCTCTCTCTGCTACTCGCTCTTCTACTCTTATGCCACTTCCAACCTTTCGCTTCCAACCTTTCACTTTTCTTGCCTCTTTTCTGTCGAGGAAGTTCTAGTACGGCGATAGCGTGAAGATCTCGTCGATACGCCCTGCCTGCACATGCGCGGCGGAGCTCTCGGTCAAAGATCCGATAGGACGCACGTACGGTCCTGTCGGCTCCATCAAGACATAGGTTTTTCCCTGATAAGTGTAGAAGGCATCGTTTTCTTGCGGCTTCATCTCAAAGCCCAGGAAGGCATGTCCTGGCACAAGAAACAAGGCGACGGAGCGATCTTTGAGGAGCAGACGCAAGATTCCCATCATGGCGGTCGTCTTTGAATCGCAGTCGCCCAAGTTTCGCGCGATCACCTCGATCGGCGGAGCAAAGCCTATGAAGCCGCGTACCTTGCCTTTCGTCAAATCGTTGTAAGGAATGTTCTGAAAAAAGTGTAAGATCGTAGCAACCTGCTCGCGTTCGTCTTTTCCCTCGAAGCTTTCACGAAATGCCTGCGCGACAGGATCCAAGCGCGGCAAGGCCTCTTGTGCGATTCGCGGGTAATCGATCAACGTTCTCCTCTCGTTCTTCTTCGAGCGCAGCAGATAGTGTTGCGCGCGAAACTGGGATTTCTCTTCTTTCATCTCGACGATCAATTCCTTGCGCGTCTCCGCCAAACGTCGAGAAGTTTCTGCGATCAAGGCTTTTGCACGTTCCTTGTTGCCCTCCAAAAAATTTTTGACCTCTTTCAGTGTTTGTTTGTGCTCCTCATAGCGCGTACGCAAACGCGCGTTGCTCTTGCTTACGGTCGTATTGGCACGCGCGCGCGTACCCTGATCCTGTATCGCCTTGTTTTTTCTCAACAGGAATCGCGTTTCCCCCGTTTCCCTGACGACGACGAAACGCCATTCTTTTGGCAAGGATGCGTTAGTCTGCGCGATGATCGCCTTAGCGTCTGCGTTTAATTGCGCCGTCAATACCTGCTTGTTGCGCGTGAACTTCATGCCCGGCACCGACGACAAGACCTTGATGTCCAACAAATTTTCTCCCGAAAGGCTGAGTTCCAATCTCAGCCTTTTCGAATTTCTCAATGTCATGGAGACGATCTTTCCTCCGATTCTTCCGTTGAAGATTGCGATCGATCTTTGCATCTCATCGATCGACGCCTCGAATTCTTCCTGCAATTCTGCAAGGCGCTGCGCCGCCCTCCCCTTCGCTTCAAGCAAAACAAAGTTGTTGGCAGCACGGACGAGATCCGCGTTGTTTAACAACATCGACTCCGATGCTTCGATCGCCTCGTGCGACAGCACAAAACCCAACGCTTCCGTACGCTGTGTGTTGCCCTGATAGCGATAGGAAAATTTGACGAATTCGCCCTCGCGCTGTTTTTCAAAAAATAACTGCCTGGCCGCCGAAGGCGTATACCAAAACGCACCGCCGACAAGCAACAGCCATAAAAGCAATCCACGCATCGTTTTTTTTCTCATCGTTGTCGTTTCTACCTTTTGCCCTTCTCCGCTCCCCAGCATAAACAAAAATCTTCGCCACGCACACTTTTTTCACTTGCTGCAGTCGTTTGTCTCACGCTTCATCGCATGCTAGAGTGCTGTGGAAAGTCGATGTTTTGTTTTCGGTGGACTCTTTTCTGAGCCGCCCGCCGTTGTCTTCTCTCATCCCTCAGCTCTTCACACAAGGTTTTCTGCCATGAAACGCGGCGTCCGCCGTTCGCAATACTTTCTTCCTACGCTGCGAGAAGAGCCCGCCGACGCTTCGATAGTTTCGCATCGCCTGATGTTGCGTTCAGGGCTTGTGCGGCAAGCCAGCGCGGGACTCTACAACTGGCTTCCGCTCGGCTTGCGCGTTCTGAAGAAGATCGAAGAGATCGTTCGCCAGGAACAGGACAGGATCGGCGCGCACGAGTGTCTGCTACCCACGATTCAGTCGGCAGAGCTGTGGAAGAAGTCGGGACGCTACGACGATTACGGCAAGGAAATGTTGCGTATCACCGACCGTCACGGCGTCCCCTTGTTGTATGGTCCGACGAACGAAGAGGCGATCACGCAGCTCTTCGCCGAGACGGTGAAGAGCTACAAGGATCTTCCGTGCC
>JABACB010000053.1 GCA_014237925.1 Alphaproteobacteria bacterium | reverse complement strand
GCGTCTGTTGGGCGAGATGCGTCGCCGTTCGATCGACAAGCTCGTCTTCTCCTCTACAGCCGCCGTCTACGGCGTGCCCGCCACAGGCGAGGTTTGCGAGGAATCTCCGCTCGTGCCGATCAATCCTTACGGTCGATCGAAGCTGTTCGCCGAGAAAATCATCATGGACGCCAAAGCCGCGAGCTCCGCCGCCAAGCCGCTGCGCACGGCGATCTTACGCTATTTCAATGTTGCCGGCGCAGACGCCGATCTGCGCACGGGACAGCAGGGAAAGAACGCAACGCATCTGGTGAAACGCATCGTAAGAACGCTGACCGGGCAACAGCCGCATTTGGATGTGTTCGGAACAGACCTTGCAACCCATGACGGCAGCTGCGTGCGCGACTACATCCATGTGCGCGATCTCGTCGATCTGCATTTGCGTGCTTACCGCCGTCTCGAAAGCGATCCTGCACCGCTACTCTTCAACTGCGGCTACGGGCAAGGTGCCTCCGTCCTATCGATGGTGGCTTGCGCCGAGCGTGTATCGGGACGCTCGCTACCCGTTGTCGCCTCACCGCCGCGCGCGGGGGATCCCGTTCGGCTGGTCGCCGACAACAGCAAACTGAAAAGCCTGTTTCCGGATTGGGAGCCTGTAGAAAACCCTCTACAGACGATCATTGCCTCCGCGCTTGCATGGGAGGAACAAGCCCTTGCGCGAGGACTGCTATCAACGGAGGCGTCAGCCGTTTCTGGCAGAGCGTCGTGTCAGGACGCGCTGCCGAAGTAGGTTTTCAAATAGCCGAAGGTGCCCTTCAGATTGTGGTTCATGCCGTGCAAAACGAGCAGGCTACGATCGAACCAGCGCTCCGTCTCGCGCGTCTGGGTTGCGATAATTTTCGTGCGGCTGTTGCCGAGCGATTCCAAACGAAATTCCGTCGTCGTTCGGCTGTTGCGCAACGGCGAGTACTCTTCGAAGACGACCCGCGAAGGGGACTGCGTCGAGACGCGTTCAAACTGGGAGAGCTTGCCGTAGTCCGTTTTCGCCTCCCACTGCAAAGCGCCGTTGCGGTCGCGCGACGAGATCTGCACAAGCGTCCAGCCCGCCTGAATCTGGTTGCGCGATTTCACATCGAGCAACGCCTGCCAAACCTCGCGTTGCGAGTAGGGAAGGGCGATCTGTCCTTGGCTTTGGCGCGTCGACGGTGAGACGACCCCCATCATGACGAAGCTACCGAAAGCCGTCACTGCCAAAAAGACAACAACCATCAGCAAACTCAGTAGCACATGTTCGTGTTTGTGTTGTATTGCCATGTAAGTCATCTTGTTCTTCTCCGCTAAAGGGATGCTTCCCTCCCCTATCTCTCAACAGAAGTATGTTGACTCTTTCCATCTTAGGCAAATCACTTTTTTGTGATACGCAATACTTTTTCGTGATACTCTCGATGCCTTTGTTCCGCCTTTGTTCTCGCTTGCCCGTCCTTGCTCTCTTCTTGATCCCCTTTTTGGAGGCTTGACGAGCAGCCCGTCATGCCATAAGAGATATAAGGTGTGTCGAATGCTTGTGCGGTGGCTGTAGCTCAGTTGGTTAGAGCGCCTGATTGTGGTTCAGGAGGTCGTGGGTTCAAGTCCCATCTGCCACCCCTCAAACCCTTGCTCAAAATGGAGACAAGCAAGGAACAGGCAAAATAGGAACAAGCAAGGAACAAGCAAGATAGAAACCCAAGATAGTAACCCAAGATGGTAACAAATGGTGTCGTTCATTCTTTCTGCGTGTCCTCTCCCGTGAGCGTCGATCCTGCTGTTGATCTTGCCGTCGATCTTGCTGTTGTGTTCGCCGCGGGCAAAGGCACGCGCATGCGCTCTACGACGCCGAAAGTTTGGCACAAGGTCGCAGGACTCTCGATGCTGGAGCATGTCGTTGCAACCGCAAGCCTGTGCGCACGCAAAGTCCTGCTCGTGCTTTCTGAAGAGACGGCGCAAGAAGGGCGCACGCGCTTCGAACGCTCGCGTTTTCCCCAAGTCCTGCAAACGGTGCAACACATTCAGGACGGAACAGGCGGTGCTGCTGCCCGTGCGCTCGAACACGCTGCACAGCAGAAGCTGCCCGCAGAAAGCATCCTGTTTCTCAACGGAGACGCTCCCTTGCTTTCGACGGATGTCCTGGAAAAACTCGTCCGTACGATCGAGAAGGGGATTGCATCTTTCGCCCTGTTGGGGTTTTCCTCGCAAAACCCCTTCGGCTACGGGCGGCTTTTGGGGCAAGCCTTGGACGCAAAACCGCGCGATTCTTCGGCAACCTTCGTCGATGCGGTACGCGAGGAGACGGATTGCACGCCAAGCGAGCGCGCGTTGCCTTTCTGTAATGCGGGTGTCTATGCGACAAGTCTTGCGCTTGGAGAGTTGCAAGGGTTGCTCGCGCGCCTGCCTGCCCAGCGCACGCGCGGAGGCTTGGCGGAGCGAAGGATCACCGATGCGGTAGAATTGTACGAAGGGAAGGTCGCGCTCTGTTGGACTTCGAAAGACGAGGCGCTGGGCGTCAACACGCCAGAAGAGCTTGCGCGTGCCGAGCGTCTGTGGCAGGCGCGCAAGAGGAAGGAGGCAATCGAGCAAGGGGTGAAAATGCTCGCGCCCGAAACGGTGTTCTTTTCTCACGACACTTCTGTAGGCAAGGGGACGGTGATCGAACCTTATGTTGTCTTCGGCGAGGAAGTTTCGATCGGCGAGGAAGTTTCGATCGGCAGCTTCTCGCATCTGACGGGGGCAACCATCGCCGCGCGTGCGAGCGTCGGACCCTTCGCCCGTTTGCGTCCGACGAGTACGCTCGGCGAGGGGGCGAAGGTAGGAAACTTCGTAGAGACCAAGAACGCGACCTTGGAAAAGGAGGCGAAAGCCTCGCACCTCGCCTATTTGGGCGACTGCACGCTCGGCGAGGCGGCGAACATCGGCGCGGGCGTCATCACCTGCAACTACGACGGCAAGAGAAAACATCGCACGCAGATCGGAGCAGGAGCCTTCGTCGGATCGAACAGCAGCCTGATCGCTCCCCTATCGATCGGCGCACGCGCGCGCATCGGCGCCTCCAGTGCCATCGATGACGATGTCTCCGCCGACACGCTCGTCTTCGAGCGGAATGCCGTGACCGCAAAACCTCTCGGCAAAAAGGGCGCGCTCGAAAAAAACGCTAGCGCAGAGAAAGGATAGCAGAGAAGAGAGAAGGAGGCGACAAGAATGTGTGGCATCATCGGCATGATCGACGCAAAACCCGTCGCGCTACCGCTGCTCTCGGCGTTGCGAAGGCTGGAGTATCGCGGCTACGATTCGGCGGGCATGGCGGCTTTGGACGAAGGACGCATCGAGCGCAGGCGCAGCGAGGGAAAGATCGCGCGCTTGGAACAAGTCTTGACGAAAAACCCCCTTCGCGGCACAACGGGCATCGGGCATACGCGCTGGGCAACCCACGGCGCGCCCGTCGAGAAGAACGCGCATCCGCACGCCAACGGCGCGCTTGCTATCGTCCATAACGGCATCATCGAGAACTTTGCGGAGTTGCGCAAAGAGCTGGAGGGGGAAGGACGACGCTTCGAAAGCGAGACCGATTCCGAAGTGATCGTGCATCTTCTGACGCGCGAGATCGAGCGATGCAACGGAGAGATCGCGCGCGCTTGCCGCGAGACCTTGCCGCGTCTGAAGGGCATGTTCGCGCTGGTCGCTATGTTTGCCGACGAGGAGGGATTGCTCTTCGGCGCGCGTTGCGGATCGCCGCTCGCCTTAGGATTTTCCGAAGCAACCTCTGAAGCAACCTCCGCTGCAGACAAAGAGAGCGAGAGTGTCGCTTACTTCGGATCGGACGCGCTCTCGCTGAGCGGGCTTGCGGATCGCATCGTCTATCTGAACGACGGCGAGTGGGCTTTGTTGCGCGCAAACGAAACGCGCACGCAGCTGTTCGACGCAGACAACAAACCGCGTCCGCTGACGCTGCAACCCATGCCCGTCGCTGCGGTGGCTTCGGGCAAGGGCAACCATCGTCACTTCATGGAAAAAGAAATCATCGAGCAGCCCAGCGTTTGGGGCGATGTTCTCTCCGCGCACTTGGATCCTGCAACACGTCGTCCTCGTCTGCCTGCGCTGCCCTTTTCATTGACGGAGCTCGACACCTTGCACATCACCGCTTGCGGAACAGCGTACTACGCGGCGCTAGTCGCAAAGTACTGGCTGGAGGCTTTCGCCGATATCTCGGTCGAGGTCGACTTCGCCTCAGAGCTGCGCTATCGCTCGCCGGTGTTGCGTCCGAGCGGGCAGGCGGCGATGTGCGTCAGTCAATCGGGAGAGACGATGGACAGCCTAGAAGCTTTGCGACTCTACCAAAAGGCGGGACTGAAGACGATCGCGCTGGTCAATGTCGAACAATCCTCGATCGCGCGCCTGTGCGATGTCGTCTTGCCGACGCACGCAGGTCCTGAGATCGGGGTTGCCTCGACGAAAGCCTTCACCACTCAACTGCTGACGCTCGCCTGCTTCACCCTGACGGCAGCAAGCGAGAGGGGGAAGCTTTCGCACAAAGAGACGGCAAACTTCGTCGAAGCGCTCACCTGTCTGCCAGGACTGGCAGCGCGATGCCTGGAGGGGTTCGGAGCAAGCAACAGCAGTTTTGCTCAAGCCGCGCAGTTGCTGGCGCACGCGCGCGATGCCCTGTACTTGGGGCGTGGCGTCAGCTATCCGATTGCCTTGGAGGGCGCGCTGAAAATCAAAGAGATCTCCTACATCCACGCCGAGGGCTACGCGGCGGGCGAAATGAAGCACGGGCCGATCGCTTTGGTCGACGATGCCGTGCCGATCCTTGCCGTAGCACCTTACGATCGCTGGTTTGCCAAGAGCTTGTCGAACCTGCACGAGGTTGCAAGCAGAGGCGCGCAGGTGATCCTTGTCTCCAGCGCACGCGGCATCGCCGCTGCGCGCGAGGGAGGCGTCGCCTTGGCTGCGACAGTGCTGCTGCCCGATTGTGAGGAAGCTGTGGCGAAGGGCGCGAAGGGCGCGGAGGCGGACTTGGGGGCAGGGGGCAAGAAGGGGGGAAATGTCTTGGAGGGGAATATCTTGGAGGGGGATGTCTTGGAGAGGTGGAGTGTTTTGGAGATGATGCATCCCATCCTCTACAGCTTGCCCGTGCAGATCTTGGCGCACGATGTAGCGCTTTTGAAGGGGACGGATGTCGATCAGCCGCGCAACTTGGCAAAATCGGTCACCGTCGAGTAAGGAGGAGGACAATGCTGTTGTGGCGGCGTGCTCGTGAAAAACTTCTCAATTTGCGGCAAGGCAAGCACCCCCGACAGGTTTTGGAGTGGAGCGGGGTTGCAACGGCGATCGTCTATTCGCTGGCGGTGGCGTTGAATGTGGGCTTGGAGTTTTGGGGGTTTCTCTTGCTGGTGGTTTCGGCGGGCTTGATCGGATGGTGGGCTTGGCTGGGGGGGCATCGGGGGATTTTGTTGTTGCAGCTGTTTTACGCAACGGCGGGAATCGTGGGCATGGTCAGGTGGTTTTAGGCTACTTTTCTGGGCTACCCTTCCTTTCAAGTGCGAGGCTTTGCCTTGCCTCGCGCAAACAACTTTGCAATACGGTCGCGCAACAGACTAGTTATGCATTCATAAAGCAATGCTCCTTATGCGC
>JABACB010000052.1 GCA_014237925.1 Alphaproteobacteria bacterium | reverse complement strand
TCGATCGCACACAACACAGGCTTGTTCATATCCAGCAACTCCTGCAATCCCGCAAATCCACCCGTGCCATAGTCGTGCGTCACATGCTCTCCGTCCGCCGCCGCCTTCAAATCCCATCCGCCCGAAAAAAACTTCTCCCCCCCCGTAGAAACAATGCCAACACGCAACTTCTCGCTGTCGCGCAACTGCTTGAACGCCTCTCCCAAAGCACGCGAGGTCGCCATGTCGATCGCATTCGCAGGAGGACGATCCAACCTCACCTCGAACACGCTACCATTGATCAGCGTCGTCACCGCCTTTGAATTGCTATCCGCCATGCGACTTCTTCCTCCTTACTTTAAGGTTGTCCTTCAAGGTCGTCCTTCAAGGTCGTCCGTTCTCAACAAAGCGTCCAATGCAACCGCTCCCCCTAGGCTCTTCTCGCTGCAGACGACGACAGGATTGACATCCAATTCGACAAGACGCTCTGCGTTCCTCTCTGCAAATTGCGACAGACGCTCGCACAAAGTCAACAAGGCTGCAATATCACCGCGCTCACCGCCTCGATAGCCTCCCAGCACTCTCAACACCGACAGAGAGGTCAACGCCGCCTCAATCTCCTCTTGCAGTACCGGCAGCGGCAGCACGATCCGCTCGCCCATCAACGAGACCAGCTTGCCGCCCCATGCAAGGGTCAGCATCAAGCCGAACTGCTCGTCGCGCGTGATGCCCAGCAGCAACTCGCAGAGTCCCCCTGTCACCATCTGCTCGACGAACAACCCCTGAGGAGCAGCCCCGTCGTGCGCAAGCTCCTGCGACAGCATCGAAAGCCTGCCGAAGGCTTCGGTGACGCTAGGCTCGGAAGTCAAGTCGAGCGCCAAGGCATCGACATCGCTCTTGTGCGCCACCCCCAAAACCTTCAGGACACAAGCCCCCTCGATGCGTTGTTGAAAGGCGCAAGCCGCCGCCGCGCTGGAAACAATCTCGCCACGCGGAACCTTGATGCCATGCTCTTGTAACAGCTTTTTCGCGTGGAACTCGTCCCACAACCGCGCAGGGTGTCGTTCTCTTTGTTCCTCTTCTATCGTTGCCTTGAGAAAAATGGGTCGTTTTTTTTCTTTCCGCCACACCTTCCAGCGTGCGCCGATCTCGGCGGCGGTTTCGATGGCGTCCAAGGCTTCCTGCATGCCGTAGAGAGGGGCGATTCCTTTTTCCAAGAAGAGTTTTGCCCAAGCTTCGGGTAGGTTTTCGTGCAGCGTTGCAACGACGGCGGCGCGTGCCCCTGTTGTTGCGACGGCGTCGAAGAGCGCCTCGGCTGCGGGGCTCCAGTCTGCGTCGGAGCATCGTTCTTCGTGCGGGAAGTCGCAGACGAGCAGATGCAGGTCGAAGGGACAGGCGAGCATGGCGGCGAAGGTTTTCGTGAGCGCGTTGCGGTCTGCCCAAATGAAGGTGTGGTAATCGAGAGGGTTTGCGACGGCGACCATCTTGGAAAGGGTAGTTTTGATGCGGCTCTGCTGTTGTTGCGAGAGGGCGGGAAATCGGGCTTTCTTTCGTGCGTGGACTTGGTCTGCGATGAGGGCGGCTTCTCCGCCCGAGCAGCTCATGGAGGAGAGCCGCGCGTCTTCGAGCGCGCCGTGCGTGTGGAGCAGTTTGAGCGTCTCTATCAGCACGGGGAGCGTTTGCACTTGTCCGATTCCCAGTCGGTCGAAGGCGGCTTGGGTCGCCTCGCAGCTTCCGGAAATAGAGGCGGTATGGGAGAGGGCGGCAGAGCGCGCTTGTTCGCTGTGTCCGACCTTGAGGGCGACAAGGGGCTTTCGCAAGTCTCGCGCGCGCACGGCGAGGCTTTCGAGCCGTTCGATCTCGGTGATGCCTTCGATGACAAGCCCGATGGCGGTGATGCGTTCGTCTTCGAGCAGGGCTTGGGCGAGTTCCAGTATGCCCGTCTGCGCCGAGTTGCCGAGCGAGGAGAAGAAGGCAAGCGGCGTGGCTCGTTTCTGCATGGACATGTTCATAGCGATGTTCGAGGACTGCGTGAGGATGGCGACGCCTTTTGTGCAGGGTTCTCCTGCGTGTTGGTCTGGCCAGATGACGACTCTGTCGAGGCAGTTGACGAAGCCGTAGCAGTTGGGACCCAGCAATGGCATGTCTTGTGCGGCGTCCGTGAGTTGTTGTTGGAGGCTGTTTCCGTCTTCGATCTCGCTTTGCGCTTCGCTGAATCCGGACGCGTAGGAGACAACGCCGCCTGCGTGCATGGCGTGGAGTTCGCGCGTCAGCTTGACGGTGAGGCGGTGGTTGACGCCGAGGAAGGTTGCATCGGGGGCAGAGGGGAGGGCTTGGAGCGAGGGGTAGCATCGAATTCCATGCACTTCTTTCTTTGTGGGGTGGACAGGAAAGATGCTGCCCTTGTAGTTCATCGCGAGGCACTGGTAGACGACTTGGGCGGCTTCTTTGCCACCGATGGCGGCGAGCGTGCGGGGGTGTAGCAGGCGCGCGAGGCGCGAAGCGGCAAGGGCGGGCGAGGACATGCGATGAGTCGTAGCACAAACAAAGAGAAAGCGGGAGGGTGTGCGTGGGGCCTATCGGCAGGGCAAACTCTTTCTACTGGGTTAGTCTGTATTTCTTACTATGCTTTTTTTGATCTCAATTCATGGATGCTGGCGTAAGGATTTTTTCTTTTACAATGAGGTTGCTTTGTATTCACCTCTTTTTGTGGATACGACAGATACCTTCCCAATGCGTAGAAAAATTTTCACGCAAAAAATTACGGTATGTTGTCTTGATATCAATTCGCGTGCAATTTTATACCTGCCTTCCTCATTTGCCTTAAGCGTCATCATCATGGATTGGTCGTTTTTCTGTGTTTAGCGCAAAGACTGATATTGTGACGGCGAATCTGCCGAATTGCCTGAAGTCTGTCAAGATTTTTTCAAGATTTTTTTGCAATTTGTTATCTTCTTACGCTTGTTCAAAAACACGATTGTCCACGGTTCTTCGTGAAAATGACACTTGTCAACCAACCCATGTAAGCCCCACACTTTTTGTATTGACAGGCGCAAAACATCGCGCGCGCAACCCCCTTGACAATTCTCCCTCCTTAGTGCTACTCTGTGCGTGCAGGCGGTCGGGCGAACGCGTGCGTGTTTAGGTCTTTAGAGTCTTCAATACGCACGAGGAAAGTCCGGGCTCCACGAAGCCACGATGCCGGATAACCCCCGGCGAGCGAGTTTTCAACGAAGCTTAGGGAAAGCGCCACAGAAAATATACCGCCTCCTCAACAGATGCCACGCATCTTAGGTGCCACGCATCCCAGATGCTACGCATCCGCAAAAAGAGGTAAGGGTGAAAAGGTGCGGTAAAAGCGCACCGCGCGTTCGGGTAACCGACGCGGCTCGGCAAGCCCCATCGGGAGCAAGACCACACGACGCAACCCTCCTGCAAGAGTAACATCTGGGAGGAACATCGGGCTTCGGATGCGTCGAAGGCTGTCGCAAGAGGCGGCGAGAGATCGCCGCCCTAGATGAATGTTCGCCTCGCAAGGATGCAATCCCTGCGAAACAGAACCCGGCTTACCAGACCGCCTGCAACTTCATTCGCTCCTCCTCTCTATCCTCCTCCTCTCTATCCCCCTTCTCCTCCTCCTTCTGCCCCTTGCACTTCTCCACCGCAACCTTTATGCTCACAGCATGCTCCAAAGAATACCCCCAAGAAACATCCCTCTAAGAAATGTCTGAAGATCCTTCTCACTCCCAAGATCATTCCCAAGATCACTCTCAAGACTTCGTCACCCTGAAGGACGAACGCAGCGGCAAATCAACCCGTCTGCCCGTGCTTTACGGAAGTCAAGGCTCGCCCGTCCTCGACATCGCAACATTGCACGCAGAATTCGGATACTACACCTTCGATCCGGGCTACGGCGCAACGGGCAGCTGCGCCTCCGCGATCACCTTCATCAACGGCAGCGAAGGCGTGCTGATGCACCGCGGCTACGATATCAGCGAGCTTGCCGAACAAAGCGACTATCTCGAAGTTTGCTACCTCCTGCTCAACGCCGACCTGCCGAACAAGACGCAGAAGGACGAGTTCTTCCAAACGATCCGAAACCACACCATGCTGCACGACCAAATGCAATACTTCTTCCGCGGCTTTAGAAGGGACGCGCATCCGATGGCTATCATGGTCGCCGTCGTCGGTGCGCTCTCCGCCTTCTATCACGACTCGCTCGATATCCAAGACGAAGAACAACGCAAGCTCGCCAGCATCCGCATGGTCGCCAAGATGCCGACGATTGCCGCGCAAGTCTACAAGTACGCGATCGGACAACCCTTCGTCTCGCCGCGCAACGATTTGGGTTATGTCGAGAACTTTTTGAACATGACCTTCTCCGTGCCTGCCGAAGCCTACCACGCCGATCCCGCCGTCGTGCGCGCCTTGGAGCAAATCTTCATCCTGCACGCCGACCACGAGCAGAACGCCTCCACCTCGACGGTGCGGCTTGCCGGCTCTTCGGGCGCCAATCCCTTCGCTTGTATCGCAGCGGGCATCTCCTCCTTGTGGGGACCGGCGCACGGGGGGGCGAACGAGGCGGTGCTGAACATGCTGGAGGACATGGAAGAGACCTCGCGGATTCCTGAGTTCCTCGCTCGAGCGAAGGACAAGGACGATCCGTTTCGTTTGATGGGATTCGGGCATCGTGTCTACAAAAACTACGATCCTCGCGCGGCGGTGTTGCGAAAATGTTTGGAGAGCGTTTTGATCTCCAAGGGCGTTGAGCGCGAGCCCTTGTTCGAACGCGCGCGCGCTTTGGAGAAGGCGGCCTTGGAGGACGCTTATTTTGTCGAGCGCAAGTTGTTTCCGAATGTCGATTTTTATTCGGGCATCTTGTTGCGTGCGATGGGTTTTCCTACAAGTATGTTTACGGTATTGTTTGCTTTGGCGCGCACGGTGGGATGGGTTGCGCAGTGGCGTGAGATGGTGGAGGATCCTTCGTCGCGCATTGGCAGACCGCGCCAGTTGTATCGAGGGAGGACGAAGCGTCCCTTCGTGCCGCTGGAACAAAGAAAAAGCTAGCGACGCTCAACGAAGCTTGCTGCCGACGACGATGAACTCCGACGTCATCGTAGAAGCTGTCTCCCCCGCCTTGTTGCAAGGCGAGTTGCGCGAGGGCATGCGCTTGCGACTGATCTTGCGTTGATAGGAAAACTCGTGGTGCAGATGTTGTTGCTCCATGCATTCGGCGACGAACTGGTCGGTGGGTAGGACGAATCCTTTCACCGTACGGTTCCCTACGACGACGACAGCTTTGCCTCCGACTTTCAACGCCTCCATCCACAGCGTCAGCGACTCTTTCAAGTCCCGATAGAACGCTGCCACCTCCGCAGCGCGATTTCTATCCTGTCGGGCGATCGAGGTTATTGTTTTTCCGAGTGCACTGTTTTCCAAAGCGGTGATACAGTTTTTTTCGTGGCATCTTTTTCCTCCTAGCGAGAAGCTGTCGATGGCGCGCGCTTGGCTTTGTTCCAACAGCCAAGCGTTTGCAAAAAGCGAAAATTGTCCATAGGCGACCGTTGTACGGCTGTCGCCGTAGGGAGGGCTTGTGAGGATAACATCGTAGCGGTCGGTTTTGTGATGGCAGGAATTGTGATAACTCGCTAAGTTTGTTGCAAGTCGGATTCCTTTAAGTTTTCTTGCGTAACAAGATTTGTAAGTTAAAAAG
>JABACB010000051.1 GCA_014237925.1 Alphaproteobacteria bacterium | reverse complement strand
GTGGGGGGGAGCGTCTGCGGGGATGCGGGATAGAGGGTAGAGGGTAGAGGGACGCGTCTGCAAGGGCGTAGAGTCGGTTGAGGTTGCATCGGTTGAGATTGCAACAGGGTAGGAAAGAGCGTCTGCGGGGAGCAAGTTAGATTCCGACTCGTGAGACGGCGGAAAAAAGGGAACAACTTAAAAATTATTGTTCTTTTTTCTTTTTCGCATCGATCTTTGCCTGCCATTTTTCCGCAATTTTTTGTCCTTCGGCAATCTGTTCCCTTGTTAGCTTTGGTTTTATTGCCGACAAGTTATCTTTGGCATTTTTACTGCCTCCTTGTTTCCCAAGCAGGTATAACCCGTATGCTATAGAGATATTTTTTTCAACACCTTCACCTTTAGAATACAACACACCTAAATTGCTCTGCGCTTTAGCATGCCCTTGCTCCGCTGCTTTGGTATACCAGCGGATGGCTTCTTTGAAGTCTTGCTCGACACCTTCGCCGTTATCATACGACACGCCTAAATTATACTGCGCATCGGCATCCCCTTGCTCAGCTGCCTTGGTATACCAACGAACTGCTTCCTTGAGGTCTTTCTCAACACCTTCTCCTCTGTCATACAACAAGCCTAAATTATACTGCGCACTAGCGTTCCCTTGCTCCGCAGCCTTGGTAACCCAACGAACTGCTTCCTTAAGGTCTTTCTCAACACCTTCGTTTTTATAATACGACACACCTAAATTTAACTGCGCAGCAGCGTCCCCTTGCTCCGCAGCCTGGGTATACCAACGAACTGCTTCTTTGAGGTCTTTCTCAACACCTTCTCCTCTGTCATACAACACGCCTAGATTATATTGCGCATTAGCATGCCCTTGCTTCGCCGCTTTAGCACACCATTTAAAAGCTTCTTCAAGATTTTTTTCAACGCCTTCTCCGCTATAATATCTAACAGCCAAGTTAAATTGTGCTTTAGCGTTTCCCTTTTTAGCTGCTTTTTCCAAAGACGCAAAATCATTTAAATCTATCCCTTCTTTTTTATGACCCTTTGATGGTTTTTTCTTTTTAGGCAATTGTTGTTTTTTGTTTACGGTTTTTTCTTGGAATCCCGCTTCAGAAAAAACCCTGTGTGAATATTTTTCTCTTCTGATCCCTAAAAAAGAGAAAGAGCTTTTTTCTATTTCTTTTATCAATTGAGGTTGTGAATTTTGCCTTTGCGTAAACAAACGCAAGAATCCATTAATTAAACGCCCAATTAAAAAGCTTTCCAATGTTTCCATCATGGCTCCATCCTCCTTTTTCGACGATTCCACATCTTCCCAAAAACAAAAAACAAAGGCAAGGCGAAATTTGCACTTTGTGCCTATTCTTTCTAACTCTAGCGCGAGTCATCACAAAACCGCCCTACCGCGTTGCGAGTCAGCTTGCGCACGGCTTGCCGTGCGCTTTGGAAAATAAGAGGCTACGCACTGCGTGCGTAGATAAAGCGCGCTCATGCGCGCTCCGCTGACGCGGAGTCTTTTGCGAGGGATTACTCCCTCGCGCTCCCCGCGCGCGACGCGCGCGATGTTTTGCACCCGTCAATCCAACAAAGCCCGTCCGTTGCGCTCACACGCAGAAAAGCACGCGGATATATCATGGACGCACACGGCAAGCCGTATGCTATGGCGCTACGCACGCGATGTTTTGCACCCGTCAATCCACAAAGCCCGTCCGTTGCGCTCACGCAACAAAAACACACAAATTCAGTTTCCTCCCCCCCCTCACAGCGTCTCCAACCGCAACCGTCGATCCTTCGCCAAAATCGCAAACAACAAATGATCCTCCCACATCCCATTAATATACAAATAACTCCGCCCCTCGCCCTCAATGCGAAAACCACAGCGCAACAACAACCGCGTGCTAGGACGATTGTCAGGCATGCAACTCGCCTCAATTCGATTCAAGCCCATCTCAACAAATCCGTAATCCAATATCAACGATAACGCCTCGCGCATATAACCCCGCCTGACATGATCGATACCCGTCCAATAACCCACGCTCGCCGTCATGTTCGCTCCGTAACGAATGTTGCTGAGCGTAATACCCCCAGCTAGCCCGCCATCCTCGTTCCGAAAAATCAAAAATCCGCGCAAAGTACCCGCTCGCCACCCCTTCGCATGATACTCCGAAAACATGCGAAACCCGCGCGATGTCAAAACATCCGAACTCCACAAAGGCTCCCAAGGCTGAAGAAAATCCCGACTCCTTCGACGCAACGAAATCCACTCCGACCCAACCCCACGCGATACCCTCCGCAAAGTCACAAAAGGACCACGCAACTCAATAGGCGCACGAAAAAAATTCTCAATGAGCCTGACCAAAGGACGAAATCTCCGACAATCCCTTGCGCGACAAAGGCCCCAATACCGTGATCGCACTCATCCCCGTAAACAACGCATCCGCCAACCGCAAAAGAGATACCCTGTCGACAGCATCGATCTTCGCCAAAGTCTCGCGCGGGTCGATCACATCGCCGTAATACAACAATTGCGCCGCCCAATGAGCCGCACGACGCGGCGGCGACTCCAAACCCATCACCAACGAAGAACGCATCTGCGCCTTCGCCCTGGAAATGTCCTCATCGCTCAAGTCCTCCAAGCTCGCGTTCAAACAACCCCGCAACGCTCGCTGCAACTCCTCCATCTTGGAACGATCACTCGCCGTGTATAGAGCGAACAATCCTCCGTCCTGCCACGCCTGATAAAAGCTCGATATCGAATAAGCCAAGCCCCGCTTCTCACGAATCTCCTGAAATAACGGCGACGCCATACCTTGTCCCAACAAGGCGCACAAAACCTGCGTGCCGTAGTAGTCCTCGTGATGCCGCGAATAGGCAGGAAACCCTATAAGGCTGTGACACTGCTCGATATCCCGATTCTCGACCGAAAGAGAGCAGGCGAAACGCGGCGAGCCGAAAGTCTCATCCGTCTCGATCTTCTTCTCCGCACACGCAACAG
This sequence comes from Alphaproteobacteria bacterium, assembly GCA_014237925.1. Classification (GTDB taxonomy): domain Bacteria; phylum Pseudomonadota; class Alphaproteobacteria; order JABAAW01; family JABAAW01; genus JABAAW01. The sequence goes on along the minus strand of JABACB010000051.1, from coordinate 2,773 downwards.
GCGTTTTTGCAAGCGATCCCAAAGCCCTTTCGATAAACGCAAGACCGCGTGCGAAATCACCGCGTCCCGAAAAGGAAACAACCATATTCTCGCCGTAGTAGTGAGCCGCGCGATGCCGCTCCAAATCTTCGCGGCAGACCGCCTCGACGCTGCCCCGATCCCCCAAAATAGGACGACCCAACTTCTGACGAGGATAAATCTGCTCCTGAAAAACATCGAAAACACGATCGTCCGGCGTGTCGAACGATTGCGCAATCTCCTGCTGAACAACATGTCGCTCCATGCGCAGCTCTTCCTCAGGAAAACGCGCGTTGCAAATCATGTCGCAGAGAATCTCCAAACCCCGCTCCAAATGCTCGCTCGGCATGCGCGCATAGAACGCCGTCTGCTCGCGCGAAGTGTAGGCGTTGATCATGCCGCCGCACGCCTCGATGTCGGCAGCCAAACGATAGGCGTCGCGCGACTGCGTACCCTTGAAAAGCATATGCTCGTAGAAATGCGCCAGCCCCGCGCGCGACGCAGGGTCCGAACGCGAACCCGTTCCGATCCAAATGCCGCAGGTCAAGCTCTCTACTCGATCGATCTCGTCGATCAGCGTGCGCACGCCGCAGGAGAGAACAGTCCGCATCGGCAGGCGGGAAATGTCTTTCTTCATGCTAGGATTCTGATGGAAAATACAAAAGCCGAGACGATTATGGACAAAAGTCGCACGATACGCAATTTCGCGCTCATCGCCCACATCGACCACGGTAAGTCGACGCTAGCCGACCGCCTCATCGAACAGAGCGATGTCTTCGACAAGCGACAGAGCCGCGAGCAAATGCTCGACTCGATGGATATAGAACGCGAACGCGGCATCACCGTCAAGACGCAAACCGTACGCCTGCCCGTCGTTGTTCGGAACAAGCCCTACATCTTCAATGTCATGGACACGCCCGGACATGTCGATTTTTCCTACGAGGTTTCTCGCGCGCTCGCCTCGTGCGAAGGCGCGTTCCTGATCGTCGACGCAACGCAAGGCATCGAAGCTCAGACGCTTGCCAACGCATGGCTGGCGCTGGAAAACGATTTGGACATCGTCCCCGTGCTCAACAAGTGCGACTTGCCCTCCGCCGACAGCGACAAGGTTGTCGACCAGCTGCAACGAACGCTGGGGTTCGACAAGGACGCTGCGATCAACATTTCTGCCAAGACGGGCTTCGGCATCCCGTTGCTTCTCGACGCTGCGGTCGAACGATTCTCGCCGCCCCGCCCGAGCGACGACAAAACCCTCCAAGCCTTGTTGGTCGACAGCTGGTACGATGCCTACTTGGGCGTGATGATTCTCGTGCGCGTCTATGCGGGCGCACTCAGGAAAGGACAAAAGATACGCCTGCTTGCAGGAAAGACCGAAGCCGTCGTCGAACGCGTCGGCGTCTTCCTGCCGCACCCCACCCAGACAGACGCGCTTTCTTGCGGCGAGATCGGGTTCATGACGACGGGGATCAAGTCGCTCGCCCAAACGCAAACGGGCGACACCATCGTCGAAGCTACCAAGGAGGGCGCAAAGTCCGCCACCGCTGCGCTGTCTGGCTTTCGCAAGCAGCAGCCCGTCGTCTTCTGCGGGCTCTTTCCCGATTCCGCCGAGAACTTTCAAGCGCTCAGGGACGCGCTCGCCAAGCTCGCGTTGAACGATTCCAGCTTCTCGCGCGAGAACGAAAGCTCGCCCGTGCTGGGACTGGGTTTTCGTTGCGGCTTCCTTGGCTTGCTCCACTTGGAGATCGTCGTCGAGCGTCTGCAGCGCGAGTTCCAAGTGGAACTCGTCACGACCGCCCCTTCGGTGGCGTATCAGATCAATCTTCACAACGGCACATCGATCGATCTCCGCTCGCCCGCCGACTATCCCGATCCGACGCACATTCTCGCTACATTGGAGCCTTGGATCAAAGCGACGATCATTTTGCCGCGCGAGACGATCGGCGCCGTCCTCCAGCTTTGCTCCGAGCTGAGAGGCAAACAGATCTCGCTGGAGGCGCTGGAAGAACGAGCCGTTCTCGTCTTCGAACTTCCGTTGAACGAAGTCGTCTTCGATTTTCACGACCGGCTCAAGTCTCTGTCGCGCGGCTACGCCTCATTCGACTACGAGCCCGCGGGTTTCCGTGTGGGCAACCTCGTCAAGCTTTCGATCCTCATCAACGGGGATGCGGTCGATGCCCTCTCGTGCATCTTGCACCGCGAGCGTGCCGTCGCGCGCGCCAAGGCGATGTGCGCCAAACTCAAGACGTTGATTCCGCAACAGCTGTTCAAGGTAGCGATTCAAGGCGCCCTCGGCGGCACCGTCATCGCGCGCGAAACCGTGAACGCACTCAGGAAGGATGTCACCGCAAAGTGCTACGGCGGCGACATCACGCGCAAGCGCAAGCTGCTGGAAAAACAGAAGAAGGGCAAGAAGCGCATGCGTCAAATCGGCAAGGTGAACATTCCCAACGCTGCCTTCATCGCAGCGCTCAAGACCGACATGTCATGAGGTAACATACAGAAGACGAGCGAGCCCACGGCGAAGTGAGTTTTGCGCATGGGAGGTGTGGAACAAGAATCCACTCTTGAAATTTCCCTTCCCTCTACTCATATAAATTACAGCAGTAAAATTTTGTATCTTGATGTGAACTCTATGTCTGTCAGTGACGCACCTTCCACCCGTTTTCATTGGCACGATCTCGCTGTGTGGAAAACCGCCTCCCGAAACACAAGCTGGTGCCTGCTTGGATGCACCATCGGTGACTTCGGAACAATC
>JABACB010000050.1 GCA_014237925.1 Alphaproteobacteria bacterium | reverse complement strand
CACTTCGTCAATCCGGAGGATCTCGGCAAAAATGACGACCTCGTAGCGCACCTCGTCGCTCTCACCAAGGGCGGAGCAGACTACTCCTTCGAGTGCATCGGCAACACGACGACAATGCGCCAAGCGCTCGAATGCTGCCACAAGGGATGGGGAGAGAGCGTCATCATCGGGGTGGCACCCTCAGGCGCGGAGATCTCCACAAGACCCTTCCAGCTCGTCACAGGGCGCGTCTGGCGCGGAACCGCCTTCGGCGGCGCGAAAGGCAGAAGGGATGTCCCGAAAATCGTCGACTGGTACATGGACGGCAAAATCCAGATCGATCCCATGATCACCCACACCATGCCGCTAGAAAAGATCAACGACGCCTTCGCGCTCATGGAACGCGGAGAATCCATCCGCTCGGTCGTGCGGTTCTAGATTCTGTTATTCTAGCTTCTGTTGTTCTAGCTTCTGTTATTCTAGATTCTTATGCGCGTGGAAAACGAAAGCCTCTGCTTCGAAGGAAGACAACTCGTCCTTGCGCACGAAAGCGAGACGCTCGGCTGCACGATGACGCTCGGACTCTTCCTGCCGCCGCAGGCGAAAGAGCAACCCGTGCCTGTCCTTCTCTTCTTGTCAGGGCTGACTTGCACTTGGGAGAATGTTTCAACTAAGGGTTTTGCGCAGCAAGCATGCGCGCAGCACGGCATCGCCTTCCTCGCTCCCGACACAAGCCCGCGCGGAGACGACATCGCCGACGACGAGGCTTACGACTTGGGACAAGGCGCAGGATTCTACTTGGACGCAACCCAAGCGCCGTGGAAGCAGAATTTCCGCATGCGCTCCTACATCGAACAAGAGCTGCTGGCAACGCTCGCGCGAGACGGAGCGCTTCCTCTCGATACCACGAGGGTAGGGATCACAGGACACTCCATGGGAGGACACGGCGCGCTCACTTGCGCCTTGCGTGATCCGCAACGTTACCGCTCGCTCTCCGCCTTCGCGCCCATCGCCGCGCCCTCGCAGTGCGCATGGGGACAGAAAGCCTTCAACGCCTACTTGGGCGACGACAAGGACGCATGGTTGCCCTACGACGCTTGCGAGCTTGTCAAGACGACGGCGTGGAACAAACCCATCCTCGTCGATCAAGGCACGGCGGATGCCTTCCTCGAAGAACAGCTGAACCCTCATCTTTTGGAGCAAGCCTGTTGCGACCAAGGCATCGCCCTGACCTTGCGCCGCCGACAAGGCTACGACCACAGCTACAATTTTATGACGACCTTCATGGCAGACCATGTCGCGTTCCACGCAGCGCAACTTGTATAGGAAATCCATGCCGTTCCAGAAGACCGTGCTGGCGAAGATGTTTTCCAACATGTTTTCCAAAACATCTTTTGCGCTCTGCACGCTCGCGTTGCTGCTGTGTTTTTCTTCTTCGTCGCAGGCGTTGGTCTATGGCAAGCGCGTGCACGGACTCGCCCTCTACGGCGATGTTGCGCTCAAGCGCGGGTTCAAACACTTCCCCTATGCGAACCCTCGTGCGGCGAAAGGAGGGAAGGTTGTTTTAGGGACGCAAGGCGGTTTCGATTCGTTCAATCCCTACAGTCTGAAAGGTCGTACGCCTGCCGCGCTCGGACTGCTTTTCGAAAGCCTCAGCGTTGTCGGCGGCGACGAAGATTTCTCACGCTACGGCAGGCTCGCGGTCTCTATGCTGCTCGGCAAGGAAGGCGACAGCATCACCTATTTTCTGAACCCCAAGGCGCGGTGGCACGACGGCAAGCCCGTCACTGCCGAAGATGTGCTGTTTAGCTTTCAGGCGGCGCTCGCCGAAAGTTCGAACCCTTTCTATCGCCAGTACTACGCGGGGATCGAAGGCATCGAGAAAAGCGGCGAGCGTGCGATCACCTTTCGCTTTGCCCGAAGTATTGCGAATGGCAGCCGCGAGCTGTCTCTGATTATCGGCGATCTTCCGATCGTCGCCAAGCACGACTGGCAGAACCGCGACATTGCGGCGACCACCCTCGATCCTCCGCTGGGCAGCGGTCCGTACAGGATCGACGATTTCGAGGCAGGGCGCACCCTCAGCCTCGAGCGCGTCGAAGACTATTGGGGAGCGAACGAAGGCTTCGCACGAGGGCTCTACAACTTCGAGCGAATCCGCTACGACGACTACCGCGACACCAATGTGATCGTCGAGGCGCTGAAGGCGGGCAAGATCGATTTCCGCAACGAAAACTCTTCCAAGGCATGGGCGGTCTCCTACAAGGGCGACGCCTTGACGCAGGGACGTCTGATCAAAAATCTCGTTCCGCTCGCTCTGCCGCAAGGCATGCAAGGCTACGCCTTCAACTTGCGCCGCGATTTGTTCGGCGACCCTGTCTTGCGCGAGGCGATCGCTTATGCCTTCGATTTTGCGTGGTCGAACAAAACCCTCTTCTACGATCAGTACAAGCGCACGCGCAGCTACTTCGACAATTCGTCGCTTGCAGCGACGGGCGTGCCGCGAGGCAAGGAGCTCGCGCTGCTGACCCCGTATCGAAAAGAGCTGCCCGCGCGCCTGTTCTCGGAAGCCTACGAGCCTCCTTCGAGCGACGGCACGCCGCGTGGTTTGCGCAAGAACTTGGAGCGCGGCGAGCGTTTGCTCTCGAAAGCAGGCTACAAGGTCGTCGACGGCGTGCGTCTGACACCGCAAGGGACGCCGGTCGTCTTCGAGTTGCTTTTGTTCGATCCCTTGCAAGAACGTATCGCCTTGCCCTTTGCGAAGAACCTGCAACGCCTCGGCATCACGATGCGCGTGCGCACGGTGGACTCGGCGCAGTATGTGGCGCGGCTGGAGAAGTTCGACTACGACATGCTGGTGTCCGCGTGGGGACAGAGCTCTTCACCGGGTAACGAGCAGCGTTCCATGTGGACATCGCAGGCCGCCGCGTTGCGTGGCAGCAGCAACTATACGGGCGTGCGGCATGTCGGCATCGACGCGTTGGTCGAGAAAGTGATCGCCGCCAAAGACAGGGGCGAGCTGGAGACGAGCGTGCGTGCGCTCGACCGCGTCTTGCAATGGCAGTTTCTCGTCGTGCCGCACTTCCATATTGCCAGCGCACGGATCGTCTATTGGGATCGTTTCGGCATGCCGAAACGATTTCCTCGCCAATCCGCTCCCAGCATTCTGACATGGTGGCTGCGCGAGGCAGGCTAGTGCCTGTTTTCTTGCTTCCCGCGTATGCGCACCTATCTGTTGCGACGCCTTTTGTTGGTCTTCCCGACTCTGCTGGGGGTCTTGTTGCTCAACTTTGCCATTGTGCAATTCGCGCCTGGGGGACCTGTGGAGCGATTGCTCGCGCGCATCCACAACGCCGAGATCGACTCTGCGGTGCGCTTGTCGGGAGCGAGCGCGGGGGAGGTGCGCGCTTCGTCTGCGGCAGGAGCGACGGGAGCGACGGCTACGGGAGATTCCGTCTATCGCGGCGCGCGCGGGCTCGAAGAAAAGTTCGTGCGCTCGCTAGAGAAGCAGTTCGGTCTCGACAAGCCTGCGCATGCGCGCTTTTTGACGATGCTGAAAAGCTACCTGACCTTCGACTTCGGCTCGAGCTTCTACCGCGACCAGAGCGTTCTTTCGCTGATCGCAGACAAGCTGCCCGTGTCGATCTCGTTGGGGTTGTGGACGACGCTGCTCGTCTATGGCGTGTCGATTCCGCTCGGCATCCGCAAGGCGGTGCGTGCCGGCTCGCCCTTCGATGCCTGGAGCAGCTTTCTGCTTGTGATCGGTAACGCCATTCCCGCCTTCCTGTTCGCCATTCTGTTGATCGTACTTTTCGCCGGCGGTTCTTTTTGGTCGCTGTTTCCGTTGCGCGGACTGACCTCCGAGAACTTTTCCGACTTGTCTTGGGGAGAGAAGGTTCTCGACTATTTTTGGCATCTCACGCTGCCGTTGGTCTCGATGACGATCGGCGGCTTCGCCAGCCTCGCGTTACTGACGAAGAACGCTTTTCTCGACAACATCACAGCGCTCTATGTCACGAGCGCGCGCGCGAAGGGGGTGGGGGAGCGTAGAATTCTCTACGGACATGTTTTTCGCAACGCCATGCTGATCGTGATCGCGGGTTTTCCTGCCGCCTTTGTCGGTATTTTTTTCACGGCGACCGCTTTCATCGAGATCGTCTTCTCGCTCGACGGCTTGGGGCTTCTCACTTACCAAGCTGTCATCGAACGCGACTATCCCATTTTTTTTGCAACCCTCTATATCTTCTCGTTGTTGGGTCTTCTGTTGGGGATCGTCACTGACTTCACCTATCGTTGGGTTGATCCGCGCATCGACTTCGAGGCACGCGCCTTGTGAGCGCTCGTGCGAGCTTTCTTCTGTCGCGGCGTCTGAAAGTTCGAGCGTGGCTTTCGGTTCCGCATCGCCGTGCGGCATCTGCCCGCTTTCGCAAGAACGCCCGTGGCATGTGGTCGCTGCGCATTTTCCTGCTACTGACGCTCGTAAGCCTTTTCGCCGAGCTGTTTGCAAACGATCGTCCGCTCGTGGTCTTCTACAAGGGTGCGCTCTACTGCCCCTTGTTTTCGGACTACCCTGAGACGACCTTCGGTGGCTCCTTCGCCACCGCGACCGACTACCACGACGCTCTCGTCGCCGAGTCGATCGCTCGCGACGGCTTTGCCCTCTGGCCGCCGGTGCGCTATCGCTACGACAGCCACAGTTTGGACTTGTCAGGTCCTGCGCCCTCTGCGCCTTCGGCTCGCCACTGGCTTGGCACCGACGACCAAGCGCGCGATGTGTTCGCGCGTCTGCTCTACGGGTTGCGGTTGTCGCTATGGTTCGGCTTGACGCTGGCTGCGTGTGCTTCGCTGATCGGGGTGGCGGTGGGACTGTTGCAGGGTTATTTCGCCGGCAGGATCGATTTGTGGGGGCAGAGGCTCATCGAGCTGTGGAATGCCATGCCGCAACTCTATATCCTGATCATCTTGGCGAGCGTGATCACACCCTCGTTGTTGTGGCTGCTGTTTCTCATGGTGCTGTTCAGCTGGACAGGACTCGTGAGCCTAGTGCGTGCCGAAGTGTTGCGCGTGCGCAACTTCGACTATGTGCGCGCCGCGCGCGCCTTGGGCGCGTCGCACACGCACATCATGCTGCGCCATGTTTTGCCGAACGCGCTTGTGGCGACGCTCACCTTTGCCCCCTTCATCGCCGCGGGCGCGTTGGTGACCTTGACCGGACTGGATTTCTTGGGCTTGGGCTTGCCGCCGGGCTCGGCTTCGATCGGCGAGATGCTGGCGCAGGGGAAGAACAACTTGCAAGCGCCGTGGCTGGGGCTGTCCGGCTTTTTTGTGATCGCCTCTCTTTTGAGCTTGATGGTGTTCATTGGCGAGGCGTTGCGCGATGCCTTCGATCCGCGTCGCTAAGGGGAGCCGTCCTCTTTCCAAGCCGCCTCTTTTGGAGGCGCGCGACCTGTCGGTTGCCGCAGGGACGCGCAGGCTTTTAGAGAAGGTGAGCTTTCGCTTGGAGGCGGGAGAGTGTTTGGCGCTCGTAGGAGAGTCGGGAGCGGGCAAGTCTCTGACGGGCTTGAGCCTGCTGCAGTTGCTGCCTGCAGGATTGCGTCTCGAAGGCTCGGTGCTCTTCCAGGGCGAGCAGCTGGTGGGAAAAGCAGAGAAAACTCTCTGCGGGTTGCGCGGCAGAAAGATCGCCATGATCTTTCAAGAGCCTCTGAGTGCCTTAAACCCCTTGCATCGCGTCGAAGACCAAATAGCCGAGTCGCTGTTGGTGCACGACGCTTCTCTCGGCAAGGCGCAAGCGCGACGCGAAGCGAGGGAGTGGATGCGTCGAGTCGACATTCCCGATGTGGAACATCGCGCGCATTTTCTGCCGCACATGCTTTCCGGCGGGCAACGCCAGCGCGTGATGATCGCCATGGCGCTCGCCAATGCCCCCGACCTTCTGATCGCCGACGAACCGACGACCGCGCTCGATGTGACGCTGCAGGCGCAGATTCTGCGTTTGCTCAAGGATTTCCAACGCTCGCTCGGCATGGCGATGCTGTTCGTCACCCACGATTTCAGCGTCTTGCGCAGCATCGCCGACAGGGTGGCGGTCATGCGCGCGGGACGCATCGTCGAGCAAGGGGCGTTGAAAGAGGTATTGCGTGCGCCGCGTATTGCCTATACGCGTCGTCTGATCGCCGCCGAGCCGAAAGGAAAGGCAAGTCGAGAGATCAAGGGAAAGGCGGAAGGACATACAAAGAAGACATCGCTGCGGGCTGTCGAGCCTGTTCTTTCGGTGGAGGATCTGCGCGTCTCTTTTCCTTTGTCGGTCGGTCTTTTCGGCAAGGTTCGAGAGAGCTTCGAGGCATTGGCGGGAGTTGGTTTTTCTCTTTCACGAGGCTCTTGTTTGGGAATCGTGGGGGAATCTGGCTCGGGCAAATCGACGCTGGGACTTGCCTTGTTACGGCTGGTCAAAGCGCGCGGACGCGTCCTGTTCGGCGCGTCAGAGGAGGATCTGTTGCGGCTTTCAGGAGCGCGTCTGAAGCGTCTGCGTCGTGATTTGCAAATCGTCTTTCAAGACCCTTTCGCCTCGCTGTCGCCGCGCATGGCGGTAGGGGACATCGTTGCGGAGGGTCCCGACATTCACGGGTTCTACAAGTCGGCTCAAGAGCGCGCCCGCGCCATCGTTTCCAGTTTGCGCGAGGTGGGTTTGGAGAGCGAGGCGGCATCGCGCTATCCGCACGAGTTCTCGGGCGGACAACGTCAGCGAATTGCGATCGCGCGCGTGTTGATCATGCGTCCTCGGCTGTTGGTGTTGGACGAGCCGACCTCGTCGTTGGATGTGACGG
>JABACB010000004.1:71425-83687 GCA_014237925.1 Alphaproteobacteria bacterium | reverse complement strand
TCCGCCCGCCCGAAAAAACCCGTCAAACCCAAAACCGCGTCCAAAGCCGCGCCCGACCGTACCCCGAAGGCGATCGTCATCCGCGGCGCGCGAGTCCACAACTTGCAAAATGTCTCGCTCGAGATTCCACGCAACAACCTCACCGTCATCACAGGCGTCTCAGGCTCCGGCAAATCCTCGCTCGCCTTCGACACCCTCTACGCCGAAGGACAACGACGCTATGTCGAAAGCCTCTCCGCCTACGCACGACAATTTCTCGGACTGATGCAAAAGCCCGATGTCGATGCAATCGAAGGACTCTCGCCCGCTATCTCGATCGAGCAAAAAACCACCTCGAAGAATCCACGCTCCACCGTCGGCACGATCACCGAAATCTCCGACTACCTCCGCGTCCTCTTCGCCAGAGCAGGAATCCCCCACTCCCCCACAACAGGAAAACCCATCGAAAGCCAATCCGTCTCCACCATGACCGACAGAATCATGGCGCTGGGCGAAGCGAAGAAAATCATCCTCCTCGCCCCCATCGTCCGAGGACGCAAAGGCGAATACAAAAACGAGTTCCAAACATGGGCAAAGAAAGGCTTTGCACGCGTCAAGGTCGACAAACGCATCGTCGAACTCGATGGCGAGCTGCCCCGCCTCGACAAAAACAAAAAACACGATATCGCCATCGTCGTCGACCGAATCCAAGTGAAGGCAGGCATCGAACAACGCCTCGCCGATTCGATTCAAACCGCGCTCAACGAATCGGACGGACTGCTGACCGTCGAAGAAGTCGACTCGGGAACAGAACACATCTTCTCCTCAAAGTTCGCCTGCCCCGTCTCGGGCTTTACCATCGAAGCGTTGGAACCCCGCCTGTTCTCGTTCAACTCGCCCTTCGGCGCCTGCAACAACTGCGGCGGGCTGGGCGTCGTCGTCTACTACGACGACGACAAGATCGTTCCCACGCGCACGCTCTCGCTCGTCGAAGGCGCGATCGCCCCTTGGAGCAGGCACGGCTCTCCTGCTCCCTACTACCGCCAGACCTTCGAGGCGATTCTCGCGCATTTCGGCGGAGCGATGAACCAGCCCTTCGCCTCCTTGCCGCAAGAGACGCAACGCGCCATCTTGGAGGGCTTCAGCGAAAAGATTCCCTTCCTGTTTGTCGACGGAGCGAAAGAGTATCGCGTTGTGCGCGCTTTCGAAGGTCTTTCGCGCAACTTGGAACGCCGCTACCGCGAAACCGATTCGCCGGGGATCCGCGAAGAGCTGTCGCGCTATCAGAGCGAACAAGCTTGTCCTGAATGTCGCGGTGCACGATTGAAACCCCAAGCGCTCGCGGTCAACATCGACGGCAAAAACATCGCCGAAGTCTCCGAGATGACGATCGCCGCCGCAAGAGACTGGATGGGAAGCCTCTCCTCTACGCTGAAAGGCAAACAAGCCGCCATCGCGACGCCCGTTGTCCAAGAGATCTCCTCACGCCTGCAATTTCTCAACGATGTCGGATTGAGCTACCTCACGCTCTCGCGTTCGGCGCGCTCGCTCTCCGGCGGCGAGGGACAGCGCATCCGCCTCGCCTCGCAAATCGGATCGGGGCTCACGGGCATCCTCTACATTCTCGACGAGCCCTCCATCGGGCTGCACCAACGCGACAACCACAAGCTGCTGGCGACGCTCAATCGTCTCAAGCAGCTCGGCAACACGGTCGTCGTCGTCGAACACGACCAAGAAGCCATGTCGGCAGCCGACCACATCATCGACATGGGACCGGGCGCAGGCAAACACGGCGGCGAGATCGTCGCAACGGGAACGCTGGCAGAGATCGTGCGCAACACAAAAAGTCTCACCGGGCAATACCTCGGCGGAAAAAAATCGATCGCCATTCCGAAACGACGCTCGACCCAAGGAGGACGTTTTCTCATCCTGCACGGCGCGCGACACAACAATTTAAAAAAGATCGACGCAGCCTTTCCCCTCTCGGTACTGACCTGCGTCACCGGCGTCTCGGGCTCGGGCAAGTCGAGCCTCGTCGTGGAAACGCTGCAACGCCTGCTATCGACTCGTCTCATGGGCGCGCGCGAGCAGGCGGGAGCGTTCGACAGCGTCGAAGGTTTGTCGGCGTTGGACAAGGTGATCGTCATCGACCAGTCTCCGATCGGACGCACGCCGCGCTCGAACCCTGCAACCTACACGGGAGCCTTCGCGCCGATCCGCGACTGGTATGCAAACCTTCCCGAATCGAAAATGCGCGGGTACGCACCCGGACGCTTCTCGTTCAATGTGAAGAGCGGGCGTTGCGAAGCCTGCCAAGGCGACGGTGTCGTACGCATCGAGATGCACTTCCTGCCCGACCTCTATGTCGATTGCGAGGTGTGCCGCGGAGCGCGCTACAACCGCGAGACGCTGGAGGTGCGCTACCGCACCAAGACGATCGCCGATGTTCTGGCGATGACCGTCGAGGAGGGCGCCTCCTTCTTTCGCGCCGTGCCTTCCATCTACGAAAAGCTGGCGACATTGGAAGCCGTGGGCTTGGGCTACATCGGCATCGGACAGCAGGCGACCACGCTCTCAGGCGGCGAGGCGCAACGAATCAAACTGGCGCGCGAACTGGCGCGGCGCGCAACGGGACGCACGATGTACATTCTCGACGAGCCCACGACAGGCTTGCATTTCGAGGATATCGCCAAGCTGCTGAGCGTCCTTCAACGTTTGGTCGATGCGGGCAATAGCATCGTTGTGATCGAGCATAACTTGGATGTGATCAAGTGTGCCGACTGGATCATCGACCTTGGTCCTGAAGGCGGAGACGCCGGCGGCGAGATCGTCGCAGCAGGCACGCCTGAGAACGTCGCGCAGATGGAACGCAGTTGCACCGCTCCCTATCTGCGCCAAATGCTGGGCGGTAGATGATGCAAACGATACCTCTTGTGTGATATCCCTTGTGCGATATCCCTTTGTGCGATATCTCTTGTGCGATATCTCTTGCGTGATACCTCTTGTGCGATACCTCTTGCGCGTGATGTCTCTTGCGCAATACCTCTTGCACATAAAGCGCAAGGTAGCGCGTGACGCGGTACCTTTTTCTGTTGTAGAGTGTTGTCGATGAGCGATGTTCTGATCACGATGCACGGGGTGAGCAAGTCGTTCGGCTCGCTTTGCGCGTTGGACGGCTTGGACTTGTCGGTCTCGCGCGGCGAGATCGTGGGGATCTTGGGGGCGAACGGGGCGGGCAAGAGCACGGCGATGCGTTTGGCGGTCGGCTATTTGGCGGTCGATCGAGGAACGATTCGACTTGCGGGTTACGATGTTGCAAGGAATGCGCTGGCTGCACGACGCTCGGTGGGCTACTTGCCTGAAGGAATGCCTCTGTGGGGGGAGATGCGCGTCGGCGCGTTTCTCTCCAGCGTCGCCGAGCTGCGAGGCTTGAACAGAGTGGCAAGAGGGATTGCGATCGAACGCGTGGTGCAGGCTCTGTCTTTGGGAGAGGTGATCGAACGGACGATCGATCGTTTGTCGAAGGGGTATCGTAGGCGTGTCGGCTTGGCGCAAGCCCTGTTGCACGATCCTGAAGTGTTGATTTTGGACGAGCCGAGCGACGGATTGGATCCGAACCAAAAGCATGTGTTGCGGAAGATGGTGAGGGATTTGTCCAAGAGGAAGAGCATTTTGCTCTCGACGCATGCTTTGGACGAAGTGGAGGCGTTGTGCGACAGGGCGGTGGTGCTGCATCGGGGCAGGATTGTCGCAGGGGGAACGCCGCGGTCCTTAGTCGAGAATGCGTCGAAGAAGGCGTTGAAGGGAGAAGGCACCGCCTTGGAGCAAGCCTTCCGATCTTACACGATGGGTTGAAGAGGTTATGTAAGGTGTCGCAACAGCTTGCCGAGCAACTGCCCTTTGAAGACAGACACAGCAACCAAACCTGCCTTAACCAAGCTTGCCTTAACCGAGCTTGCCTTGAGTGTCAGGACAATCGTGTTTTCATGCGTTCTTTGGAGGCAGAGAGCATGAAGCTAATTATCACCTCTCCTCCTTACAACATTGGCAAATCTTACGAAAAGCCGCTTTTGTTTTCTGCTTACATCGAGCAGCAGGCGAAAGTTATTGCGGATTGTGTAAGGATTTTACATCCGCACGGTTCGTTATGTTGGCAAGTTGGCAATTATGTCAAAAACGGAGAAATTGTACCTCTAGATATTGCTTTCTACGATGTTTTTAAATCGCACGGATTAAAATTGAGAAATCGTATTATTTGGCATTTTGAGCATGGGTTGCATTGTTCGAAAAGATTGTCGGGTCGTCATGAGTCTATGTTGTGGTTTACAAAATCTGACGACTATACTTTTAACTTAGATCCTATTCGCGTGCCTTCCAAGTATCCGCAAAAAAAATATTTTAAAGGCCCGCGCAAGGGGTTGTTATCTTGCAATCCTTTAGGGAAGAATCCTGGCGATGTTTGGATTTTTCCCAATGTCAAGCACAACCATGTTGAAAAGACTGTCCACCCTTGTCAATATCCGATAGAATTGGTCGAGCGTTGTGTCCTATCTTTGACGAACGAGGGGGACGATGTTTTCGACCCTTATGTCGGTGTTGGCACGAGTGTGATCGCTGCTGTCAAGCATGGTCGAAACGGATGGGGTTGTGACATTGCTGCTCGATATATTGCGATTGCCAAACAGCGTCTGAAATTTTTGCGTCAGGGTTCTCTGGGAATGAGAGAGATGAACACACCTATTTACCGTCCTTGACGCATAGGAGATGGAAAGGAGCCATGCGTATTGTTAGAAAGTATTCTCATCTAAACGGCTGGGAGTATATGCATACGCACAAACCTACTTTGTGGCGAGAGATCGAATCTGTCATATCGTCTGTCGATGCTGATTCTTGTAAAACAAAAGTTTCTCAAGAAAAAACGATGATGGGAAATCTTTTGTACGCTCCGCAAGCGATGAATAATGCGCTTGCCAAAGGGTTTCAAAAATTGAACTGGCAAAGCCGAAAACAACCTTTATGGGTCACAGAGGACGAAGCTGTAACGCGGGCTATTATTCGCTTGACAGAAGAAGAGCAGAAGAGAACTATCGAAAAAAATGGTTTAACTCCTATCTATTCATACAATCAAACTGATTATGTCAAAGAAAGAATTGCTGTCGAAGTGCAGTTTGGAAAATACGCTTTTGTAGCTCATGATCTTTTTGTCAAGCACATGGCTTTCTACATAGGGGATATTATCGATGTTGGCGTAGAAATTCTCCCTATGAAGTCTTTGGAGCGCAATATGTCTTCGGGCGTTCCTTACTACGAAAGAGATTTGTTCAATATCCTTCGGCAAGGAAGGGGGATCCCTGCTGTTCCTCTCGTGTTGTTGGGGATAGCTCGGTGACGCAACTCATACAATTTTCTTGAGAAGGAAGAAGAACAAATCTAGACGAACTCGACCGCGTTCTCCCTATCTCCCCACCCATTCGTCACAAAAAAGTGATGTTTTTTCACAACATTGTGATTAGACTTCTCGCCTTGCCCGCGCAATAATCAATTCGTCTTCACAAGAGACAAACAAGGAATCCCCGCGCCCCTCCCTCCCCTCAAGCGCGGGGATTTCTTTGTACTGACACGCAAAGTTAGATTAAAGCTGTTCACCAAAAGTTGAGCGTTCCTCACGCACTTGTGATTGGACGCATTCCAACGAGGCGTGCAAAACTACCTCTGTCTTCGAGGAAGTGACCATTTCAAGAAACATTCAGGCTCTTTCATCAAGACACCGACAGAGACCCCCGCGCCCCTCTCCCTCCCCTCAGGCGCGGGGATCTCTTTTTTTGTGCAAGTCCCTCTCTCCTCCCAGAAAGCTGGCTTAGCCGCAGCCTGTCTATAACGCTACGCTACAATCCTACGCTGCAATCCTACTCTACGATCCTACGCTGCAATCCTACGCTGCCGCCTGACTGTCGTCCTTCGTCGAAAGCCCGCGCAACACATACGGCAGAATGCCGCCGTGTCTGTAATAAGAAAGTTCATCCGCCGTATCGATACGCACGCGCAACCTCACCGCTTGCTCCTTCCCGTCGCGCGTGAGCGTGCAAGAAACCTCTGCGCGAGCTATTAGAGCCTCCACGCCCGACAAGTCAAAGGTCTCGCTGCCGTCGATGTTCAAGGATTCCGCCGAGACGCCGTCCAAGAACTCCAGCGGCAACACGCCCATGCCCACCAAATTGGAGCGGTGAATCCGCTCGAAGCTTTCCGCCAGCACCGCGCGCACGCCCAGCAAACGCGTCCCCTTGGCAGCCCAGTCGCGCGACGAGCCCGTGCCATAAGCTTTGCCTGCAACGATCACCGTATCCACCCCCTCGTGTCCGTAACGCATCGCCACATCGTAGACGCTCATGATTTCGCCCGAAGGCATGTGCCTGCTCCAGCCGCCCTCCTTGCCCGCTGCCAGTTGATTTTTGATACGCACATTGGCGAAAGTGCCGCGCATCATCACCTCGTGATTGCCGCGCCGCGCACCGTACGAGTTGAAGTCACGCCTCGATATCTGCTGTTGTGAAAGATAGAGCCCCGCCGCCGAATCCTCGCTGAACGACCCCGCCGGCGAGATATGATCGGTCGTGATCGAATCGCCCAACAAAGCCAACACACGCGCCCCTCGTATGTCAGGGATCGCCTCCCGCTCGCGCGCCAAGCTTTCGAAGAAGGGAGGGCGGCGTACATAGCTCGATCCCGCCTTCCAGCGATACAAGGTCGAAGGCTCCACCTCCAAAGAGTTCCAACTCTTCGCGCCTCGAAACACATCGCCGTAACGCTCGCGAAACATCTCCGGCGTCAAAGCCATCCGCAGCTTCTCGGCGATTGCATCGTTCGAAGGCCACAAGTCGCGCAAGAACACGTCTTGCCCCTCCGTGTCCTTGCCCAAGGGCTCTGTCAGCAAGTCCGCCTGCATGCTGCCCGCCAAGGCGTAGGCGACCACCAGCGGCGGAGAGCACAAGTAGTTTGCACGCACCAAGGGGTTGACGCGCCCTTCGAAGTTGCGATTGCCCGACAAGACCGAGCAGACATAGAGATCCTCGTCGCGCACGCGGCGAGCAACCTCTTCTTGCAAGGGTCCTGAGTTTCCGATGCAGGTCGTACAGCCGTAGCCCACGAGCGCGAATCCCAGCGCCTCCAGCGGCTGCATCAGCCCTGCGCGCACGAGGTAGTCGGTCACCACTTGGCTGCCCGGCGCGAACGAGGTTTTGACCCACGAAGGAACGCTCAAGCCCTTGGCGACCGCCGCTTCTGCCAGCAAGCCTGCGGCGAGCAAGACATTCGGATTCGAGGTGTTCGTACAGCTGGTGATCGCAGCGATCACAACCGCGCCATGCCCCCATTCTTCTTCTGTGCCAGCCCGCGCTGCTGCAGGGGCAAATTCTTTCAGGCTCTTGGCAAACGAGCGCGAAGCCGACGAGAGCGCGATGCGGTCTTGCGGACGCTTCGGTCCTGCGAGCGCGGGATCGACCTCCGCCAAGTCCAAGCACAAGGTATCGGTAAACAGCGGAGGGGAGGCATCGTTGCGCCAAAAGCCCTGCTGCTTTGCATAACGTTCGACGCGCCCGACCACCTTCTCGCTGCGTCCTGTGAGACGCAAGTAGCGCAAGGTCTCTTCGTCGATCGGAAAGATGCCGCAAGTCGCGCCGTATTCGGGCGCCATGTTGGCGATGGTCGCGCGGTCGGCAAGCGAGAGCGACGAGAGTCCCTCACCGAAGAATTCGACGAACTTTCCGACGACCCCCTTTTCGCGCAACATCTCGACGACGCGTAGCACGAGGTCGGTCGCGGTCGTGCCTTCGCTCAAGCGTCCTTTCATCTCGAAGCCTGTCACCTCGGGAACATTGAGCGACAAGGGTTGTCCGAGCATCGCCGCTTCCGCCTCGATTCCTCCGACGCCCCATCCCAACACGCCCAAGGCGTTGATCATCGTCGTATGGCTGTCGGCGCCGACCACCGTATCGGGATAGACCCAGCGCACGCCGTCTTGCTCCTCCTGCCACACGCTTTGCGCCAAGTACTCCAAGTTCACTTGATGACAGATGCCTGTGCCAGGCGGCACGACGCGAAAGTTTGCAAACGAGCGCTGCCCCCAGCGCAAGAACTCGTAACGCTCGCGGTTGCGCTCGTGCTCGCGCTTCACATTCAGACGGAAGGCGTCGCGCACGGCGAAATGATCGACGACGACCGAATGGTCGATCACCAAATCGACCGGGATCAGAGGGTTGATGCGTTGTGCGTCCTCTCCCCAAGCCGCCATGGCGTCGCGCATCGCCGCCAAATCGACGAGCGCAGGAACGCCCGTGAAGTCCTGCAACAAGACGCGCGCAGGTCGATAGGCGATCTCGCGCTCGATGCGCCGTTCTTCCTGCCAAACCTCGAAGCTGGCGATGTCGTCGCGACAGACGCTCGTGCCATCTTCAAACCGCAGCAGGTTCTCCAGCAAGACGCGCAACGAGATCGGAAGACATCGTATCCGAGGGAACTGTTCTTCCAACAAACGCAAGCTGTAGAAAAACGACCCGGTTTCGTCGAAGGGTGCACAACAGGAAAAGCTGTCGACACTCTTACGGGGAAGCTTGCGTGAATCTTTGCCTGGAGACACTGCGGGCATCGGCATCACGGGAAGACCTGTGAGGGAAACATCTTCTGAAATATTCTCTTCAGGAAACAATCGTTGCAAGGATAGCGCAAATTCTGTAGCATCGTCTAGGGGGATGATGGGGATAGGTCTTGTACAGGTTTTGTTATGGGTTTTAAGAAGTTGCGCTGAACATCGCGCTGTAGCTATGAAGAATTTCGACTATCCAGCAACTCGTGCGAAGAAAGCCTTGAGCAAGAAGGAAGAGGACTCGCTCCCTTCCAGGCGCCTCGACGACGAGACGAACTCTGTCCTCAAGCACTTGACGCAAGACGACTGGAAGCGCCTGCTCGACTTTGCAACGGCGCAACGTTTCGAGCCTAAGGAGATGCTCATCACGGTTGGCGACAAGGACGACGCCGTCTTCATCCTTGCCGAGGGGGAGGTTCAAGTTGTCGCGAAGCAGCCCTTCTTCGGACAGCGCGTGCTCGCCGTGATTCCTGAGGGCTCGGTCTTCGGCGAAATGGCGTTCTTTGAACGCCGCCCGCGCAGCGCGACGATTCAGGCGATCAGCAAAGGACTGGTGTTGCGCATCACGCGTCAAGACTTCGAACGTTTGTTTGCCGAAGAACCTTTTCTTGCCAGACAGCTTTTGTTTGATTTTGGCAAAGTCCTCTCCATGCGCAACCGATTCATGGCGTCTCTGATTGCCTCGCGCTGAGCGGAGGCGTGCGCTCGTCGCTTTCTCGATGCCTTCGTTCCTACAGCGCCCCTTCGTCAATTACACACAGGCAAAACGCATCCTGCCACCTGTGCTGTGGTGGCCTTTGCGTCTTGTGTTCTTCGTGTTGCTGGCTTCCGTGCTTGCAAGCTTATGGCTGGAGCATGCTTGGGCTTCGCAGTTTTTTTGGAACATCGCCATCCCTCTGATGCCGTTGGTCTTCCTGTTCGTGCCTGGGCTTTGGCGCAACTTGTGCCCTTTGGCGACGATCAATCAGATGCCGCGCTTGTTACGCCTCTCCTTTTCTTCCGTCGTGCCGCGCTTTTTGGGACAATGGTCTTTCGCCATTGCGGGGCTTGTCTTCGTTGTTCTCGTCGTGTCGAGACCGCTGTTGTTCGAGGTTACAAACTTTGCCTTGCTCGCGCTGCTCGCCGCGTTCGCAGCAGCCGCTCTGCTGGGAGGCATCCTGTTCAAGGGCAAGAGCGGATGGTGCGGCAGCTTCTGCCCGCTTGCGCCGATACAAAAGGTCTACGGACAAGCACCTGCTCTCGTTGTGCCGAACGCGTACTGCAAGCCGTGTGTCGGATGCCACAAGAACTGCTACGACTTCAACCCTCGTCCTGCATTGATGGAAGATCTCAGCGATCCGAACCATCGCTACGCTTGGCATCGACACGCTTTCTTGGGATTGTTGCCTGGGCTTCTCTTCGGTTTTTTCACCTATCGAGGCTTGGTCGAAGAAAGCACGGCGCTCTACCTGCGCTCTTTGCTCTCGGCGATCGCCTTGTCGGGAGGGATTTATTTCTTTTTGCTCGCCTACCTTCCGCTCAGCGCTTATCGGATCGGGCTGCTCGCGCTGTGCGCCTCCTTGTCGATCTTCTACTGGTTTTCTCTGCCTGCGATGTTTTCCGCGATGCAGGGTCTTCTCGCTCTTCGCGCCGAGCTTGTTCAAGACAGCGGCGCTTTTGGCGGCAGCCTCGGACTGCTACTGCCCGTTTTTACTGCAGGCGCGGAGGCGTGCGCTTTCGTCGGCGCTTGGGGGGTCGAGCATTTACAGGCGATTCGCGTCTTTCTGCTTTTGCTGCTGCTGGGGTGGTTTGCGGGCTCGTTGTTGCAAGAGAGGCGTTTCTTGTCGCTGACGACGAAAGGGCAATATGTCGGGGTCGGCAGTTTGACGGGCTTGCAGAAGTCCTTGGCGGCGCAAGACAACAGCGGCTTCGAGGTTTTCGAAGAGCAGTCGAACACGCTGTGCCTCGCCAAGCCTGACATGCCTGTTTTGGAGGCGATGGAGGAGAAGGGTTTGCCTATCGAGAGCGGCTGTCGCATGGGGATCTGCGGAGCCGATCCGATCGTGGTGCTGCAAGGCGAGGAGAATGTCGAGGCTTTGGGCGAGGAAGAACGCAACACTCTTTTGCGGCTCGGACTGCTCGGCAAAGCGCGCATGGCTTGCATGATGAAGGTTTGCGGCAGGGTAGAGGTGAGCATGAACCTTTCGCATGCGAAAGCGAAGAAGTTGTCTGTCGATACAGGCACTTCTATGACGTCAAGCGCGTTCTCGCTGGGACGCATCGACCCCGACATCCGCGTGCCGAAGACGAAAGCGCAAGATTCGAACAAGGACTTGCGTATAATCGTGGTCGGCAACGGCGTTGCGGGCTCTAGCGGCGTTCAATTTTTGCGCTTGCTCAGTCCTCATTGCAAGGTTGCGCAGATCGCCGCCGAGCCGTACAGTTTTTACAATCGGATGGGTTTGTGTCGTCTGATCTACGGACGCAGCGGGCTGGGTGCGCTGTCGCTTTTGGACGAGGGGTGGTACAAAAAGAACAATGTCGATCTTTGGCTGAATACCTTTGTCTCGCATCTGGACATTGATCAACATCGTCTCGTTCTCAGGACGGGCGAAGAGTTGGCGTACGATCGTCTTCTGCTCGCGCTTGGCTCGCAGGCGATCATGCCTCCTTTCGCAAACACGGCGGGTGTCTTCACGATGCGCGGTGTCGACCAGGCGATGGCGATGCGGCGGTGGGTGCAGGAGCGGCGTGCGCAGAAAGCGGTGATGGTCGGCGGCGGCTTGCAGGGGGTTGAGATCGCGCTCGCGTTGAAAGAGCTGGGCTTACAGACGACGCTTGTGCATCGACACGCGCATTTGATCGATCGGCAGGGCGATCGCATTTCCGCCGAGATTCTGCGTCATTTTCTGACGCAAAACAACATCGAGGTGTTGCTGGAAGAGGAGATCACCGAGGTTGTGGGCGGCGAGCACGGTATCCAAGGTGTCAAGATGAAAAATAATCCTGAACGGGAGACGGACTTGTGCGTTTTTTCGATCGGCATCCGTCCGCAAACGCAGCTTGTGCGCGACACGGATCTGATCATGGACGAGGGAGCGATTGCGGTCAATGCGAACATGCAAACCTCTCGGCAGGGCGTGTATGCTGCCGGCGATTGTGCGCGCTGGGGCAGGGGGACGACGAGCGGTTTGTGGGGCATTGGTTTGGAGATGGGAAAGGTCGCCGCCTACAACATGCTGGGGCATGACAAGGCGATCGACCTTGACATTTACAACACGCCTTACATTTTGAAGATCCCGAATTTCAACCTGTTTTGTTTCGGGCGCACGAGACCATTGCGTAGCGACCGCACGTACAATCGCGGGGCGGTAAAGAATGCGAAGTGGTGGCAGATCGTTATTAACGAGAAGAATGAGATCGTCGGCGGTATTTTCGTCAATCACAACGAGATGGCGATGGAGGTCAGACGAGCACTGAGAGAGAAGATCGACGCATCAACGCTTCTGCAAGCGGCGTAGAGGAAAGTGTCGCGTTCGAGGATAGCAACGCCTTTGGAAGAGCCTTTTGTCCGTCGTTGTCACAAGGAAGAAGGAGGCAAGCAGGGTTCGCGCAGTGCGTATCAGCGAGACCGTGATCGTATCCTTTATTCGCGTGCGTTCCGTC
>JABACB010000004.1:58772-71415 GCA_014237925.1 Alphaproteobacteria bacterium | reverse complement strand
GTTTTTGTTGCGCCGCAGGGCGACCATTTCCGCACGAGGCTGACGCATACTTTGGAGGTGGCGCAGATTGCGCGCTCTATCGCGCGTGCCATCGGTGTCGACGAAGATCTGACCGAGGCGATTGCGCTGGCGCACGACTTGGGGCATCCTCCTTTCGGGCATGCAGGGGAGAAGGAACTCGATAGGTTGATGCGGGGGGAAAAAATTAATTCGAACGGCTTTGATCACAATGTACAAACTTTGCGGTTGGTCACCAAGTTAGAATTCATTGGACATGAATTTGACGGCTTGAACTTGACGGTAGCGACATTGGAGGGGTTATTAAAACATCACGGCGTTGCTGAAAGGAAAGAAGAAAATGACAAAGAAAAATTGAGCTCTTTTTTTCCTGCGATAGAAGCTATATTGCCAAGCTTCGACTTTGAAAAACCCGCAAGCTTGGAAGCGCAATGCGCTTGCGTCGCCGATGAGATCGCTTACAGCCATCACGACTTGGAAGACGGCTTGCGTGCGCAACATATTAAGATCGACGATGTGCTTGATTGTGTTCCTCATGTGAAGAAAAAACACAACGACATTAACAACAATTCTTTAAAGGGACAGCGTCTTGTGCGCAGGTTGATTTCCGATTTAATTGGCGACAGCGTTGAAGATATTATCGAAAACGCCAACAATCAATTATCTAACATTTCTTCCCACGAGGCTTGGCGTGAAATTGACAAAGACATCATCCTGCTCTCGGAGCAACAAAACAGCAACAAAGAACGCTTAAAAAGTTTTTTGGAGGATAAATTGTACGAACACGAAAAGGTAGAAAAGGAAGGAGAGAAGGGGCGGCATACCATCCGTTGGTTGTTTCACTCCTTGCCAGACAATCCCTGTTATTGGGACAAGTTTTTTTGGAAACGATACGAACAAAACAACGATTCGCGGGTGCTTGCAGACTATATCGCGGGCATGACCGACAACTACGCCGAGCGACTCCGTCTTGCCATCCACAACAAAATTTTGTCCGACAAAGAAAAAAGTCAAATACCTGCCAAACTGGCAACGACCCCTTAAATGCCCCCTCAATTGTCGTCCCTTCAATTGTCGCCCCTTCAATTATCATAGACGCGCAACCTTACGGGTTGCTTAGGCTTGCGTTTCTGTCCGTCAACATTCATAATCCTATAACTTTTTCTGCTTTGTTTCTTTTTTCTTCTCTTCTTTTTCTCCCTTGGACCTCGTCAGCACCCTGCGCGCCCGCTTCATCGAGGACATCCTCGCAGAAAAAGAACTCGCCCTAACCCCCGAACAATGTCAACGCATCGCCGTCTCTCCCCCTCCCGCCAACACCGCCTGCGACCTTGCGACGAACGCGGCCCTTGTCCTCGCCAAAACCTGCAACCTCCAACCCCTGCCGCTCGCCGAATGCCTGAAACCTCTCCTCGATAACAATCCCTTCGTAGAAGAAAGCACCGTTGCCAAACCGGGCTTCATCAACATCACTCTTTCGACCCTCGCCCTTCGCCAACTGCTCGAATCCCTGCTCAGCTCCGAAAGCCCGCCGCCGCAATCCCCGCGTAGCATCAACATCGAGTTTGTCTCCGCCAATCCCACAGGTCCCCTCCATATCGGACACGCACGCGGCGCGGTCGTAGGCGATACGCTCGCCAATCTGCTCGAACGACAAGGTCACCAAGTCCGCCGCGAATACTACATCAACGACCGCGGCGAACAGATGACAACCCTCGCGCGCTCGCTACACTGGCGATACCGCCAGCTCTTCGACAAAAGCCTCGAAGAACAAGCCCCTCCCCAAGGACTCTACCCTGGTCGTTATCTGGAAGAATGCGCACGACAACTCCGAGAACGCGACGGAGACAAGTGGCTGGAACATCCGTCTCCTGGAGCGCACGCGCCCGACGACACTTCTCCAAAAAACAACGAGCGCGAAAGCCATGACTTGTCTCCCTTTTGGCTCGCGCCCCTGCAAACCTTCGCGCGCGATCAGATGATGGAAACCATCCGCCACGACCTGCAAGCGCTGGGCGTGCGCTTCGACGGCTTCGTCTCCGAAGGCGACCTTGTGGCGGGAGGCGCGGTCGAAAAGCTGCTGCAACGCCTGCAACAACAAGGGGTTGCAAGATACGGCACTCTACCCGCGCCCAAAGCGGCGCGCGCGCCACAAAACGAGCCTGCGCAAGAACGCCTGCTCCAAGAACATCTTATTTTGGAAACACAACGTTTCGGCGACAGCGAGAACCGCGTGCTGCAAACTCGTGAGGGAAAGCTCACCTACTTTGCAACAGACCTCGTCTACCACCTCGACAAGCTTCGCCGCGGCGCGAGCGAGCTCATCGATGTCTTCGGCGCAGACCATTCCGGTCATGCGCTACGCTTGCAAGCCGCTCTCAAAGCCTGCCATGCTGGGAAGGACGAGAAGAAAGAGACGGCGGCAACGCTTGCTGTCGTCTCGTGTCAAATCGTGCGTCTGATGGAGGATGGGAAGCCCCTCAAGATGTCGAAACGCGGCGGAGCTTTCCTCGACCTGCGTTCGCTCTTGCAACGCGTCGGAAAGGATGCCGTACGCTTTCTCATGCTCACGCGAAAAACCGACGCTCCCCTCGACTTCGACCTGCAAACCGCCCTCGCCCAATCGCACGACAATCCCGTCTTCTACGCGCAATACGCGCACGCGCGCTGCTGCTCCGTCTTACGCATCGCACGACAACAGCACGGCATCGAAGAAAACGCCTTCGCAAACGCAGAGCCAGCCCTGCTCACAGCCGCCGCCGAACGACACCTGCTCTGCAACCTCGCTCTCTTCGAGCGCACGATACAATCCGCCGCAAACAGCCTCGAACCCCATCGCCTCGCCTTCGCCATCAACGACCTGGCAGCAGCTCTGCACGCATGGTGGAACGAAGGCAACAGAGACCGCAGCAAACGAATTCTGCCTGCAGAAAAAAACACCTCGACACAACCTCTGACATTAGCGCGCCTTGCGCTCGTCAAGGGTGCGCAGAGGACGCTTGAAACAGGGCTCAACCTGTGCGGCGTGACAGCTCCCCAAGAAATGACATAGAAATGACATAGAAATGACACAGAAGTGATATAGAAATGACATGACAAACCTCCCCCCCGACGACAACCTTCCAGACCCCCCGCAATTCTACGGCGGGCAAGAAGGCGAGCAAGACGACGCGCAAGAAGCCGCCTACAACCCCTACACGCAAGAGACCTCGCAAGAACACGCCTTGCAAAGTCAAGGACCGAACAGAGAATCGTCAGGATTCGGCTTTGTCGCCCTCGTCGCAGGGCTGCTTTGTCTCGCCGCCCTGTCAGGCATCGTCATCTACAGCCTGCTGCTCGCTCCCACCCCGCCGCGACAGCCCATTCTCATCGAAGCCGAAGGAACGACAAAACAAGCCCCCGCCGAAGCGCAGGTGAAACCCGAACCCAACAGCAACGCCAGCGTCTTCCGCATGCTGCGCGGAACAGACGCAACGCAAAATAGCACCGAAAAGAACGCGCCCCTCATCGTCAAGCCCGGCGCACCGCAAGAAACAGATTCGGACGGCTTGAGCGACAGCTCGAGCGAAAGTAGCGCGGAGGCAGAACAACGCCAGACAGAACAAGACCAGACAGAGCAAGACCAGACAGAGCAAGACGAAGAGAAAACAGAGATAGGCAAGGAGACGGCTGCAAACGCAACCTCCATCGACAAAGAAACGACGCGAACGACAGAGCCCGCTGAACAAGAAACGGCTTCCGCGTCAGGGGCATGGTATGTACAAATCGCCGCGCTGGAATCTCGCGCGGCAGCGGACAAGGCTTGGGCAAAACTGCACGACCAGCTGCCCGATCTGCTCTATACGCAAAACTATGTCGCCAAAGCGGCGACGCTCGCCTCAGGCAGACGCGTCTGGAGGCTGTTGTTAGGACCACAGCCTCGCCGACAGGCAGAGACGCTTTGTCGAGAACTGAAGACGCGCACGCGCAGCTGTCTTGTCAAAAAGATCGCACCATAGGCTTTGCAAAAGCTTTCTGTGCAACCCTTCCTCTACAATCCTTGGAACGACAACAAAGATGGATCTTAGCCGATGCTTCCCTTGATTACAGGCTGCAGCTCGACGCGTCTGAACAAACACGAGCGAGCTT
Source organism: Alphaproteobacteria bacterium (assembly GCA_014237925.1). Taxonomy (GTDB): domain Bacteria; phylum Pseudomonadota; class Alphaproteobacteria; order JABAAW01; family JABAAW01; genus JABAAW01. Next base: position 67,269 of record JABACB010000004.1, on the reverse strand, counting down.
GCTTCGAAGAGCTCTCGCCTGCGGGGTTCATTCTTTTTGCGCGCAACATCAAAGAGCCGTCGCAAGTGCGCGACCTGTGCGCCGCGTTGCACGCAGCGGCTTGTGCACGCTCGCCTCGTGCGCGCACGGCGATTCTCGTCGATCAGGAAGGAGGGCGCGTGCAACGCCTGCGTCCGCCGCAGTGGCGGGGTTTTCCTTGCGCCCGCGCCTTCGGTGCCTACTGGCAGCGGCACGGCGGCGATGCGGCGATCGCGGCTTGCCGAGCCAGCGCACTCCTGATGGGCTGCGAGCTTGCGGACTTGGGAATCACCGTCGATTGTGCGCCCGTTGCCGACTTGCCGCAGGAGGGGGCGGATCCCATCATCGGCGACAGAGCCTTCGCCTCGTCAGGTGAGCGCGCGGAAACTCATATCCCAGCCTGTGTCCCAGCTTTGGCGCGTGCGCAAGCCGAGGGGTTGTTGGACGCAGGAATTCTTCCTGTTGTCAAGCATGCTCCCGGACACGGACGCGCGACCTGCGACAGCCACAAGGCATTGCCGCGCGTGGAGACGCGGCGCGGCGACCTTGCGAAAAGCGACTTTGCATGCTTTCTTGCTCTGAAGGACTTGCCGATGATGATGACCGCCCACATCCTGTACAGCGATATCGACGGAGATGCGCCTGCGACCCTTTCGAGGAAGACGATCGAGTCCGTCATTCGTAGCGAGATTGGCTTCGAGGGGCTGTTGATCTCCGACGACCTTCGCATGAAAGCCCTCCGCGGCAGCCCGCAGGAGCTCGTGCTGAAGGCGTTGGAGGCGGGATGCGACCTCCCCCTCTACTGCGGCAGCACGCCGAAGACGATTCGCGCCATCGCCCAAACAATCGACGAGGCTGCCGACAAGTCCTTCGCTACGAACGCCGCCGCTCTTTTGCCCGCCAAGCTCGACAACGCTTTGGATTTCGCTGCACGGCGCAAGAGAATCTTCTCTTCGCAAGAGAAACAGGAGGCAGAGGATCTGCTGGCGCAGGTCGAGATGCACAGCGGTAGCGCCGCGTAACACAAGACCTTCTTGGCATGAGCGACCTTCCTTTCCCCTCTGCGCAAGACGAAAGTCTGATTCTTTGCTTAGGCGGCTACGAGGGGCCGCTCGACCTCTTGCTGGGCTTGGCGCGACAAAAGCGCATCGATTTGAAACACATCTCGATTGCAACGCTTGCCCAGCAGTACCTCGACTTTGTCTTGCATGCCAAACGCTTGCATCTCGCCGTCAAGGCCGAGTATCTGGTGATGGCTACCCACTTGGCGCGCATGAAAGCGCGCTTGTTGCTGCCGCGCGACAAAGCCGAGAGCGCGCTTGGAGAAAAGAGCGCCGCAGCCTTGCGCGAAAACCTGCTGTGGCTGGAAAGCGCACGCCAAACCGCACACTTCCTCAGGACTCTGCCGCGGCTAGGCTCTGATATCTTCGCTTGCGGTGCCGTGCATAAAACGCTGCCCGATAGCATCGTCGAATGGGAGCTGGATGCCAGCCTCTTCGAGTTGTTGCAAAGCTATGTCGCCATCGAACGACGCCGCGACCGCCGAGCGAAACGCCTGCGCATTCGCGCGCTCAGGCTCTACGACCTGCAAGAAGCGCGCTCGACCCTCAAGGCGCAGCTGGACGGGGAGTGGCGCGACTTGTTGCGCTTGATTCCCGCCGCCGTCTATCGACAAGCCGAAAAGGAGGAGAACCCGAAGTTGTTCCTGAAATCCGTTGTTTCAGGATTCTTCTCCGTAGCCTTGGAGCTTTCGAACAACAACGGGAACGCACAAAGGACAAAGAAGACGACCCAGACTGGGCAGAGCCGAAGGGCTGGGAACGCCGCTTCGGATAAAAGCCCTATCGTCGATAGCCCTATCGTCGATAGCTCTGGCGTCGATAGCCCTATCGTCGATAGCTCTGGCGACGACACGGATAGCAGAACATACGCCGAGCTCTACCAGCCTTGTGCGACAAGCCCTTTGCAGTTGCGTCTGCGTAGCGAGCGTCCTTCGCTTGCCTCCTCCGCCGGGTCGTCGCGGGTCTAGTCGCGTGTCTGGCTCGTCCCCTGCCGAGAGCGCGCCCGAGGTTTCGAACGGAAAGCTCAACGCCGAGGCTTTGCACGACGATGCAATGCTGATCCGCAACGAACGACTGCGTTCGCTGGAAGCGTTCATTTTTGCAAGCCCTGAGCCTGTACCGCTCGCGCGTCTGAAAGCCTTGTTGCCGAAGAGCCGCGATGTGCCGTCGTTGCTGGAAGAGTTGCGAGGATTCTACGAACAGCGCGGTGTGCAGTTGGTGCGGCGCGGCAACGCTTGGACTTTCCGCACAGACCCCGCGCTTGCAGAAGCCTTAGCGGCGCACAAGAAACAAAAGCGACGTCTGTCGCGCCAAGCCTTGGAGACGCTTGCGATCATAGCCTACAAGCAACCCGTCACCCGTCCTGAGATCGAGAGCTTGCGCGGCGTGAGCGTTTCACGCGGAGTGTTCTCGACGCTGTTGGAACACAAATGGATCGCTCCTGGTGCACGGCGCAAGATTCCGGGCAGACCGCTGACTTGGACGACGACCGACGCTTTCCTCGATCACTTCGGTCTGACGAGCCTCGATTCGCTTCCGGGTACGAGCGACCTTCCGCGAGAGCAGGCTACCATGCCTGCGAGCGAGCCGAGCGACCGTCCTTACCTTCCGCTCGAAGATTTCGACCAAGAAGAGCCTTGACGAAGCAGCTCCTCTGGTTAGCTTTTCTTGTCAGCTTTTCTTGTCAGCTTTTCTTGTCAGCTTTTCTGGTCATCTTTTTTGTCGCCTTGCAAATTTAGAGGGGCAAACAAGGGGGCAACCCAAGGGAGCAAACCAAGGGAGCAAACCAAGGGGGAAAACAAGGGGTGGATGCTGTCTGCTTACTTTCCACTTTGATGAACGAAGCCACCCACAAACCAGCCCAAAGATTTTCGCGGGCTTGCCGCGTCACCTTGCCGCGTCACCTTGGCGCGTCACTTCATCTTCTGCTCGCGGAAGAGCACATGCTTGCGCAAGCGCGCGTCGTACTTGCGCAGCACCATTTTTTCAGGCTTCTGCGTAGGATTCTTTTTGGCAATGTAAAACTTGCCGCTACCTTCCTCACTGACAAGGCGCACAGCAATGCGAGAAGGTTTCGCCATAACACAACATGTCCTCTGATGGAAACTCGATGAAGGATTCGGCGACGATCACCGAACGCGCTCATCATAGCAAAAAAATATCGCCAAGTGTCAAGCCAAGTGTCAAGCCAAGTGTCAAGCCAAGTGTCAAGCCAAGCGTCAAGGGCGACCACGAATCCTGTCTTGTTAAAATCCTTGCTTTGTTGCAAAAACTCTACTAGGCTAGTTGTTGTGCCGCGATTTTTTCTTCCGTGCTTCTAGCCATGCCTCTGGACATTGTCATTTTCGGCGTTATCGCTGTCATTCTGATCTTTCGCTTTTTGGGCGTGCTGGGTCAGAACGACAAGGACGACGGTCGTCCGCGCCGCGATGCCTTCGGCAACTACCGCAAATCTGTCGATGAACAACGTGCGCGCCGCGCAGAAAAACGCACAGGAAGGCAAGTAGGAAGACAACAACAACAAGTAGAAAGGCGCACGGAGAAAAGCGCGGAGGAGGACGCGATGACGAAGAGTGCCGTCGCTCAACACCCCGACGCGCGAAACGAACCGACGACCGAGCCAGCAGCCACTCCAGCGGTCACCCTGGGCGACAAAGCCTTTTTGGAAGGAGCGAAGGCTGCCTTCGCCATGATCCTGGAAGCTTACGCTACGAGCGACCGCGAAAAGCTGAAAGTGCTGCTCGACAAGGAAATGTTTGCCCGCATGAGCGACGAGATCGACAAGCGACAAAATGCCGAAGAGAGGCTGGAAATCTCCTTGCTCGAAATCGTCGACGCGCAAATCTCGAAGCGCAAGCAAGACGAACACTACGAGCAAATCGCGGTCACCTTCACGAGCAAGCAGTGCCATCTTTTTTTCAACAAGGACAACAAGCTGATCGACGGCGACCCTGACGAGGAAGAGCTCTTGTGCGATCGGTGGACATTCCGCCAAGATCTCGCTTCCTCGGACCCTACATGGTTCCTCTGCGCGACGCGCTCGCAAGCCGTTACCAAGAAGTCTCTGAATAAGTCCTTGAACAAACCCCTAAGCAAGCCCTTGCCGCGCAAAGCATCTGCGAAAAAAGCCCTTCCGAAGTCGAAGTCGCCCAAAGCCCTGTAGAAAGCCTTGTAGACGCTACAGAGGCTCGTCGATCAAATCCAAAAAGAAGCCTGCGTTCAGGTTCTGTGCGCTGGCAGGAGCTTCTTGTGCGCTCTGCTGCTCTTCGACATTTTCGGGCAGCATTTCTTCGACGATACCCAGCTTCTTGCGCAACCCGTCGGAAAGCAAAAGAGCCTCGCGTTCCAGCTGACCCGCCTCCTCGCGCGAGAGGACGGGTGCGTCGGGCGCGTCTGGTATCTTCTTCTGCCGCCGCGACGCAACGACATCGCCACGCGCACGCGGTGCACGCGCCAGCCCCCATGCACGTTTGACGCGCGACAGGTAGTAGTCGTGCTTCGTCGGGTCCGAAGAGTGGTAGTGCTTAATCGCCTCTTCCCAGTTGTTGTAGCGTTTGTATAGAACGACCAAATACTCTGTCGCGTACGCCACATTGTTGACGGGATCGAGCGCCTCCGAGAGGGTGCGAAACGCGCGACCGTGGTAGTAGAGATTGACTTGCATACATCCCACATCGATGTTCGACCGACCGTCGCGTTGCAACTGCTCGACGACGCGCACCGCCTGCTTCTTGCTCTCGTAGTAGCGCCCGTCCCCTTCGACGGTGACCGTCCAAGGCCAAGGCGCTGTGCCTGCGCTGCCCGCCCTCTCTCTGCCCGATTCTACGCGCGCGATCGCGTACAAAAGACCTTTCGGAAAACGTCGCGTGCGTTCCGCAAGCTGCGTGAGCTCGACGCAGATCGAAGCGTCGTCGCGCTCGATAGGCTCCTTCGTCGCGCTGTTGCTGGCTCTTTCTCTTTGCGCCTGCGCATCGAGCGCAAACAGCAGCAAAGCCCCCATCGCCATCGCCATCGCCTTCGCCGCTCCAAGAACAAAACGACGCGCGAATCGAAGCGTGAGACAGCGCGTCCAACCCGTCGTGCTTGCGTTGCAGACCATCGTATCTTCTCGTGCGTCTCTTGCTACCCTCTTCCTTGCGCCACATTGTAGCATGGATCGGAAGCTCATCGTATTCGCTCATCGTATTCGCTCACTGTATTTGCTCACTGTATTTGATAGACCAGCCCTCGTGCGTCGTCGGAGACCAGCAAGCTGCCGTCCCAGTGCGTTGTGACATCGACGGGTCTGCCGCGTCCGCCTTCGAGGTGCAAGAATCCGTCGATGAAGACGCTTTGCCTGCTAGGGGCAGGGTTGCCATGTTCGAAATGGAGTCGTATCACGCGATAGCCGTCAGGCACCGATCGGTTCCACGATCCGTGCAACGCGACGAAGGCGTCGCCTTTCAAGTCTTCGATCTTCTCGCCGCGATAGAAATGCACGCCCAAGGGTGCGTTGTGCGCAGGGAAGGTGGCGACGGGAAAGGTCGACTCTTGCGGCAGGGGGCGGGTTTCGAACTGCCGCGTGCGCTCGCGTGCGCCGCCGAAGAAGGGGTAGCCGAAGAACATTCCTTTTCGCGGCGCGCGGTTCAGCTCTTCGAGCGGCGAGTTGTCGCCCATGAAGTCTGCGCCGTTGTCCGTGAAGAACAACACGCCGCTTTGGGGACGAAAGTCCATCCCGACCGAGTTGCGCACGCCACGCGCGTAGATCTCAGGTGCACCCCCTGTCAGCGGCAAGCGCACGATCGTCCCCTCCAATCCTTTCGGCGTGCAAATGTTGCACGGTGCGCCAACGGCGAGATACAAACGATCGTCTGCGCCGATCGCTGCCACACGCCAGCCGTGATGTTTCTTGTTCGGCAAGCCGTCGAACAGAACTTCGCCTGCAGGCAGGCGCGACTGAAACTTGTCGAAACGATAGCGCGAAACCCTATGCTGCTCTGCAACATACAGGTAGGGCGCACGCCAAACGATGCCGTTCGGCACGCGCAGGCTGGCAGAGAGAACATGGACTTTCCCTTCTCTGATCGCATAGAGACTTTTTGCGCGCGTCCCAACGAAGACGGTGGCGATCTCGTGCGCCGGTGCAAGCGAGCGGGCGCCGCGTACATGCGCGAAGACCGAAAGACGGTAAGGCGTTTGCACCTTCAAGTCGGACAAACCCGTCTCGGCACGCGCATTGGCACACGACAGGACCAATGCCATCAAGGACACACCTAATGACACGCATAAGGACATACTTGCCAAGAATTTTTTACCACGCAATGTTTTGTGATCCATGTTGCCCTCCTTGTTTGTCTCCTTGTCCGTCTTGTTGTCCGTCTTGTTGTCCGTCTTGTTGCGGCTTTTGTTTTTGCGCAAATTTTACGCAGGTTTTTACGCAAGTTTTACGCAGGTTTTTGCAAAACTTCCGCAAGCCATCTCGGCAACAAGAGCTCGCCCTGCAGTCGCTCGCCTGACGCGCAAACAACGACGAGTTTTTCCCCCGCCGACAGAGGCGTTTTTTCGCGCAAAGAAGCAAGATTAAAGAAAACGAGAAGAATCGTTTTCTGCTCGTCTGCAACACGATACAACACCTCGCCGCAGAGCGTCTCGCTCTGCTCTTTCGTCTCGACAAAAACGCTGTCGCCTGCACGCACGGCATTCTCGTTGTCTTGCACGCAGATGGGCAAGGCATGCTTTTTCGGCGCACGCGCGCGATACTTCAAACGTGCTGCGGTTTCTTGTCCGACATAGCAATCCTTCTGCCAGTCCATCACGCCCAAGGCGTCCAAGCCGAAGGCAAAGGGCAAGGCGTATTTCTTCGCCACCCCTTCCCACTCTTCGGCACGCTCGACGATGCCAAGGGCAAGACGATGAGCTTCGTAGGCTTCCTCTTCCGCCCAAGGCAACGCGAGGGTTTGCAACGCATCTTCCGCGTCGTTGTGCCAAAGACGCATCGCTGCCAGCGGCGTGCGCGGATCGACAAAAAGATACTCCGCCGCCTCGTCTTGCTGCGCGTTTTTTTCTTGCTGCTTCCCTGCCAAAACGACCACCTTCGACGCGCCTGCGAGGCTCTGCTCTTTCAGCATGTTTTCGGGCAGCATGTTTTCGGGCAGCGTATTTTCAGACAGCGTGTTTTCGGGCAGCGTGTTTTCGGGAAACAATCCTATGACTTGCATCTCTTTCAGCCAGCGAAAGGACACCGCGCGTCCCAAGCGCGCCTTCCACAAGGTTTCGGCGAAGGCATGCAAGCGTGCGCGGTCGCATTCCAGCAGCAAGCCGTGCGGCGTGCGCACTGCGAGACAGAGCTGCTGGAGCGTTCCTTGCGCTGTCAAAAACGCTGTTGCTTGTGCGCCGCCCTCCTGAGAGTTCTCGCTGCTCTGGCGCGCGAGGTTGTTTGTCGTCAAATCGTTTGCGAATTCGATCGCCTCGCTACCCTCGATGGCGATCAGCGTGCGCTTCGAGAGCGTTGCTGCGCGCAAGTGCACAGGGGAGGCATCGATGGCAGAGCCTTGTTGAAGCCGCCTCTTCACCGATTCGATCGTTTTGTCGAGTGCTCCCATTCCTGCGTCTTCCAAGTGCGAATCCCTTAAGTGCGATTGCCCCAAGTATGAATCTCTCAAGTGCGAATCGTTTTCTGCCTTCTTGTCATGCGGTCACTCTATCCCCCACTCTCTCGTATGGCAACTTGCGCTTGGCAAGGGGCGCTTGGCAAGGGGCGCTTGGCAAGGGACGAGACGCTGTTGTACAAGCAAACGCCCTCCAAAGACTTGAAGGGCGAGGACTGGTGATGCCAGGAGGGACCTGGTTTTAGGAGAAAGGGAGAGGGGCCAAGGCCCGCTCACAAGCATCACCAGTGTTCTGTCTGTATCTTTGTTTCTGCGTCTCGTTTCAGTTTTCTTGGCTCTGTGTCAGGTTTTGTCAGGTTTTGTCGCATCCTCTTGTTTTTCGTTGCTTTGCGGTGCCAAGCTTCGACACATGCTTGCAACGGAACGTCGCACCTCAGGTTCCAGCAGATAGTAGTGTCGTACCAGCGACAGAGTTTCGGCGCGGCGCATCAAGCGCATCGTGTCGTCGTTGACGCGTGCACGCGTGTTTTTGGAGACGCGCACTTGGCGGTAGAAGTAGGTGATCGGCACATCCAAAATGAGCGAAAGCTCGTAGAGCCGCGAGCTGCTGATTCGGTTTGCTCCCGTCTCGTACTTTTGGATCTGCTGGAACGAAACGCCTAGGGCGCACGCGACCACGCTTTGCGTGACACCCAGCAACAAGCGGCGTTGACGCAACCGCATCGAAATGCGGTGATCAATTTGCTCTATCGTAGAGAAAGAGCCTGAGGCTTCGAGCGAAACCACGATCGTTCCCCAATTTGTTTCTCGGCGTTTTGCTGGGACATTGTA
>JABACB010000004.1:49999-58762 GCA_014237925.1 Alphaproteobacteria bacterium | reverse complement strand
AACAAAAACAACTTTTATGCGAAAGGAGTAGCTTTTTATCATTCTTTAACTCTTTTTTTTACAGAAAAACAAACTCTTTTGCAACTTAAAAATCGATTCTCCGCAAAAAAAACACCTCATCAACCCTCATCAACTAAAGACACGCGCACCAGAAGGCGAAAACACGACAAGGCGCAAGATAAGGTGCAAAATAGGATGCAAGATAAGGTGCAAGATAAGATGCAAGAATAAGATGCAAGACAAAGCAGAAGCGCACAAAAAACCGCGCGAAAGACTGGATTCGGAGGGCTCGACGCAAACCCTACCCTCAACGCGAAGGCTTGCAAGAGGAGGGCAATCCCGCGGGCTGCCTCCTCCAAACTAGCAAACTAGGCAAGCAAGCAAGGCAAGCAAACTAGGCAAGCAAGCTAGGCAAGCAAACTAGACGAGCAAGTCGAGCAAAGAGCCTCGTCCGCCGTAATTCGCCAACAGCTGCTCCAAGCTCTTGTCCGCGATGCGCGCACGAAAACGCGCGAGTGTCAGCTCGATATTGCGTGGGTGTTGTGCTGTAGAGGCTTGTGCGCTCGCACGCGGCGCGGGTTTGCGCGCGAGCAAATCGTCGATCGCCCGTTCGGCAGGCGAGGACTCGCGACGAGCCGCCGGACGCGCTTGAAGATGAGGCGGTAAGGAAACCATAGAAAACACTATAGAAACATGGGGGAAACACCCTGGCGAAACGCAAAGCTTGCCCGATGTCCATTTTAGTGCAAGAATGGCGAAAGTGCAACGAAGGCGGACAACACGATGACGAACGGCGTTGCAAAAAACGAGCAGCCGAGCAAACCCGTCGTCTTCACCTTGAACGGTCGTTCGGTGAAGGCTTGCAAGACGGAGACGATCTTTGAGGTGGCGCGCCGTGAAGGGATCGCCGTTCCTCATCTTTGCACGCGCACAGAGCCAGATTACCGCACCGACGGCAACTGCCGCGCCTGTATGGTCGAGATCGAAGGGGAACGCGTGCTTGCCGCCTCCTGTATCCGCAAACCGCAGCAAGACATGAAGGTTTCTACGGACAGCGTGCGTAGCCGCGCCTCGCAACGCATGGTCTTCGAGTTACTGCTCGCCGACCAACGATCGCCCGCATCCTCTCCTTTGCCGAGCGCGCATTTTTTCCGCCAAGCAGCGGCTATAGAGATGGGAGTTGTGCAAAGTCGTTTTGCAGCACGGAAGCACAAGCTCTCGCCCGACCGCTCGCATGCGGCGATGGCGGTCAACTTGGACGCCTGCATCCACTGCAACCTCTGCGTGCGCGCGTGCCGCGAGGTGCAGTCGAACGATGTCATCGGCATGGCGGGACGCGGGAGGCATGCGAAGATCATCTTCGACTTCGACGACCCGATGGGAGAATCGACCTGCGTCGCCTGCGGCGAGTGCGTCCAAGCTTGCCCGACCGGCGCGCTGATGCCGGCAGCCGAGGTTGACGACAGACAACACTACAAGGGTGCTGCCGATCGTACGGTCGACAGCCTCTGTCCCTATTGCGGCGTAGGATGCCAAACGCGCTACTTCGTCAAGGACGGACGCATCCGTAGCGTCGAAGGACGCTTTGGTCCCTCCAATCGCAACCGCCTGTGCGTTAAAGGACGCTTCGGCTTCGACTACACGCATCACGCCGACCGCTTGACCAAGCCTCTGATTCGCAAAGAAGGGATCGGCAAATCTTGGGACGCGCAAGTCGATCCCAAAGACCCCTCGCCGTTCTTCCGCGAAGCCTCGTGGGAAGAAGCATTGGAGGTCGCAGCGAAGGGCTTGCGCACCATCGCCGAGAGACACGGCGGCGATGCGATCGCAGGCTTCGGTTCTGCCAAGGGGTCGAACGAAGAAGCCTACCTGTTCCAAAAGATGATCCGCACCGCCTTTCACACCAACAATGTCGACCACTGCACAAGGCTCTGCCACGCCTCGTCGGTAGCAGCACTGCTCGAAGGCTTGGGATCGGGCGGTGTCACTGCGCCCTTCATGCAAGCGCTCGATGCCGAGTGCATCGTCGTCATCGGCGCGCGTCCGACCGAGAACCATCCCGTCGCTGCAACTTTTTTCAAGCAAGCTGCCAAGAAAGGCGCAAAACTCATCGTCATGGATCCGCGAGGATACGCGCTCACGCGCTACGCGTGGAAGCATCTCGCTTTTGCACCGGGACGCGATGTCGCTCTGCTCAACGCCATGCTGCACACGATCATCGAAGAAGATCTGACCGACCGCCAGTACATCCAAGCCCACACCCTCGACTTCGACAAGCTTGCCGAACGGCTTCGCGGCTTCGCCCCTGAAGCGATGAGCGCCATCTGCGGTATCGATGCCGAGACCATCCGCGAGGTCGCGCGCGCCTACGCACGCGCCGAGCGCGCCATGATCTTTTGGGGCATGGGAATCTCGCAGCATGTCCACGGCACCGACAACGCGCGTTGCCTGATCGCGCTTGCCGCCATCACAGGACAGATCGGACGCGTCGGCACCGGACTCCATCCTTTGCGAGGGCAAAACAATGTGCAAGGCGCCTCCGACGCAGGACTGATCCCTATGGTCTATCCCGACTACCAACCCGTCGACGACGAGGCGGTGCGAGCGTGGTTCGAACAATCTTGGCGGTGCAAGCTGAATCCGAACAAGGGACTGACGGTCGTGGAAATCGTCAACGCAGCCCACAAGGGCGACATCAAGGGCATGGCGATCATGGGCGAAAACCCCGCCATGTCCGACCCCGATACGCGCCATGCACGCGAAGCTTTGGCGCGTCTGGAACATTTGGTCGTGCAAGAAATTTTTCTGACCGAGACCGCCGTCTTCGCCGATGTCGTGCTGCCGGCGAGCGCGTTTGCGGAAAAGGAAGGGACTTTCACGAACACGAACCGTCAAGTGCAGATTGCGCGCCGCGTGCTGCCGCCGCCTGGCGAGGCGCGCGAGGACTGGGTTATCTTGCAACAGCTTGCGCAAAGGCTGGGATGCGATTGGAGCTACGGGTCGGTGGAAGAGATCTACGAGGAGATGCGAACGACGATGCCCTCGATCAAGGGCATCTCGTGGCAGAGGCTGCAGCGCGAGGAATCGGTCGTCTATCCCTGCGCGAGCGAGGGGGAGCAGGGCAAGGAGACGCTGTTCGGAGACGGCTTTCCTACCCCCAGCGGTCGCTTGCGCTTGGTGCCGACCGATTTGGTCGCTCCTGCAGAAATGCCCGACGCGCAATACCCCTATATTCTCACGACCGGACGCTTGCTCGAACACTGGCATACGGGCGCGATGACACGACGCTCCGAGACCTTGGATGCGCTGGAACCTGAAGCGCTTGTCCATCTTCATCCGCGCGAGGCGCAGAAGAAGAACTTGGTCGCAGGCGAACGCGTGCGTATCGAGACAAGACGCGGCGAGGTTGTTGCTAATCTCCGTCTCGACCGCGAGGTCGCCGAAGGTATGCTGTTCATGCCCTTCTGCTTCGCCGAAGCGCCGGCGAACTTTCTTACCAATCCGCAGCTCGACCCCGTCGGAAAAATTCCCGAATTCAAATTCTGCGCAGCAAATCTGACCCGATTGAACAACCCCGCGAACAGAACGCAACAGAACGACGAGAACGCTCAACAACCCCCAGCTCTGTCGCAGCAAGAAGCTGTTGTCGGCGAGTAGATCGTTCGCCGAAAAGGCGGCTTGCGACCCCGCCCTAGACCCTGCTTGTTGGGTGCAGGGGGCGGCGGCAGCGCCCGACAATCCCTACAACCGCTGCATGTGGAAGCGGCTGTTTCAGGACAAGACATACAAAAATCCCGCCAAAAATCTCGCCAAAAATTTTGTGCAGACCGACCTGAAGGCTTTCGAGGAGGAAGTTGCGAAAGCGAGGCGTGCGATCGAAACGCAAGCCTTTTCCGTTCGCAATCGATCCGCTTTGCTTGGGGCGTTGCAACAACATCTTTCCGGACTGGACGGCTTGTTGATCTTGCGCGGCGACCGCTACGGCAACGAGTTTTTGCCGCCGCGTTCCGAGCGTCTGCGTTTCTTCAGCGGCTTTTCGGGCTCTTTCGGATGGGCGGTCTTGGATTTTCGCGCGGGCAAAAAATCTCTTGTCGCCTCCGACGCACGCTACCGCTTGCAGCTGCGTGCTGAATGCGACGACGCGCTTTTCGAGACGCGCGACGCGCTGACGCAACACATCGCCCCTACGCTTTGCGACATGTTCAAGACGGGACGCATCGGCTACGACCCGTGGCAGATCTCGGAACGACAGCTTTCGACGATACGCCAACAATTGCGTGTCGGCACGAATCTGCGTCTTGTGCCTGTCTCTGCGCGGCGCATCGATGCTCTGTGGCAAGGCAAGCCTCCCGCGCCGCTGAGCCTGCTGTCGCTGCGTACGAAGCGCGAGACGGGCGAGAGTCCGCGACAACGTTTGGAGCGCGTGCGCGAAAAGACGGAGGAACATCCCCTTCACAAGCAGGGCGGAACTCTGCTACTGAGCGCGAGCGACGCTGTCGCTTGGGCGCTCTGCTTGCGCGCGAGCGACCTGCCCTTTCTGCCCGTCGCCTTGGGCTTCGCCTTGGTAGGCTTTGCGGGCGGCAAATCTGCGCGCGGTTCTTCCGATGCTCGCGTGCAATTTTTTTCGGTACCGCGCCCTGCCTTGACGGGAGAAGACTTGTCGCACATCGAGATGCGCGCAGAAGAGTCGCTGGCAGCGGCGTTGGACGAGCAAGCGCGGCAAGGCAGCTCGCTATTGCTGGATGCTGAGCGCGTGCCGAGTGCGCTCGTGCGCGCGTGCCGACGACGCAAGGTTCCTCTGCATTTTGCCGAGGAGCCGACGCAAGCTTTGCGTTTGCGCAAAACGCCTAGGGAGTGCGCCAACATGCGTCGTGCGCACCTGTGGGACGGCATCGCGTGGGTGCGTTTTTTTGCATGGCTTGCCCGCTCCGCCGTGCGCAAGGAGGTTGTGTGCGAGCAAGCAGCAGCTTGCAAGCTGAGGATGTTGCGCTTGGAAAGCGGCAAGCTTTTGGACGAAAGTTTCAAGACGATCTCGGCGAGCGGTGCGAGGGGAGCGATGATTCACTATCCGACGCCGAGCGAGCAAGCGCCGTTGCTAAGGCACGGCGAGCCGTACCTGATCGATTCGGGGGGACAATACGCCGAAGGGACGACCGATCTGACGCGCACTCTCGTCTACGGCGGCGGCTGTGGTACGGAAGCCTTTCGGCAAGCCTACACCGCCGTGCTGCGCGGACACATCGCGCTGGCAAGCAGTCTTTTTCCCGAAGGCACGAATGCACACGCGCTCGATGCGATCGCGCGACGCGCGCTGTGGCAGAAGGGCTTGGACTATCCTCATGCGACGGGACACGGCGTAGGTTTTTGTCTCGGCGTGCACGAGGGCAATGTGCGTATCGCGCAGCAGAGCGGGAGCCACCCTCTACAGACGGGGATGATTCTCTCCAACGAGCCGGGCTTCTATCGTTCGCGCAGGTTCGGCGTCCGTATTGAAAATCTGTTGGAGGTCGTAGCGACGGGTCGAAGAAACTCGGAGGGCAAGAGGGTTTTGGGCTTTCACACCCTCTCGCTCGCACCGATCGCGCGTGCGCCGATCTTCGCAAAACAGATGGAGGCGTGGGAGCGCGGCTGGCTGGATGCCTACCATGCGCGCGTGCGCGAGACGATCGCTCCTCATTTGAAAGAGGCTTTCGAGCAAGATTTTCTCAAGCAAGCCACCCAATCTCTAGCTTAGCGATATCCGCCCATCCAACCGAAAACTAAAGCGTAAAATAAGAAAAAGATGCGTTGCTTTTTTTCTTTCTTCACAAGACCCCTTCGAGCAAGACCCCTTCGAGTTAAGGTTTCTCGGCTCTGCCGCTCTTTTTACCGCCTTTGCCGCCTTGAGAGAGGAGCAAGCCCTCCTCGATGCGCACCATACGCTGCTCCATGCGCATCAAGGTTTCCGTGATAGAATCCAAACGTTTGTCGACAGCGTTCAAGCGATAGTCGACATGCTTGGCGTTCGCCTTGAGGGTTGCGACATCCTTGCCAAGCGCGTTGAGCTCCAGCCCCATCCATCCGATATAACCCAGCACCGCCGCGAGCAAAACCGGCGCGAAATGCTTCTGAACATAGACGAAAGATTTTTCCACGCTTCAAAGTCTCCCTTCTTCCCCCTCGCTAGCCACATGCTCGACTAGAGGCTAGTTCTTATTGTCCTTTTTGTCAAGGTTTGTCTGTCTCTTGAGCCATCTGCTGCGCACGGCGGTAGGCGCTGACGCTCGTTTGCTTCATGAGGGCAACCAGTCCCTTTTCCTTGTCGGCGAGCACGGTCAGCCCTGCCTCGGTCGTTCCGCCTTCGAGCGCGATGCTTTGCGTGAGCTCTTGCGGCGTGGCGTTGCGCTCGTGACGCTCCTTTTCTGCAAACAAGCCTACTCCCTTGAGGGTTTGGAAGGACAAGAGACGCGCTTGCTCTCTGTCGTATCCCAGCGCGCATGCCGCCGCCTCGAAGGCTTCGAGCATGTGGAAGATGTAGCCCGGCGCGCTGCCCCAAAGTCCGGTGCCTTTCTCCAACAAATCTTCGGAACAAAAGACGCTGCTACCCATCGGCGCAAACAGCTCTCGCACGGCTTCGCTTGCCTTTCTGTCGAGGGGCTGTTCGCCTGAGATCAACAGAATGCCTTCGCCGATGGCAACGGGAATGCTCGGCATGACGCGAAACAGGGGGTGTGCGTCGGGCAGGGAGGCGCGCAGACGCGCGAGCGGCAAACCCGCCGCGAGCGACATGATCGCCGCGCGTTCCGAAAGCAGCGCCGCGCAAGAATCAACCACGGAAGCGAGCGCGGGCAAGATCTGTTTCGGACGCACCGCCAACAACAGCGCATCGACGGGAGGCAGTGTCTCTGCCGATGTTAAGAACGATTGCAGGCTCTCGTGAAAGCCGAAGCGCGGCGGCAACAAGGGGGCTTCGCCCGTCTTCACGGCAGGTGAGCGGTCAACAACACTGAAATGGCGCGGCAAAACATTGCCCTCAACGGCAGTAGCCGCGCCCCAACGTTTGACGAGCGCACCACCCATATGCCCACAACCCACGACGAGAACATGCTGGAACGATGTTGTCACGATCTTGCCTTCTGCTCTTCCTTTCGCGCTCTTCCTTTCGCGCTCTTGTTTTGCCTTTGCGTTTCCTGATGCGCCGCCAAGCGGTCAGGCGTGTCCTTCGGGGATGCTTAACGCCAAACGCAGCTCGTCCGACGAAGGTTCTTCTTCCGCCAAGGCGTAGCGAAAGGCGGGATAGTAGCGTTCGCACAAGCCCAAGATGCTCTCCAGCAGGCGCGCGACTCGATGACAAAAGAAAGTGTTGCTCGCGCCCCCCTCTTCGTCCTCGCTACCGTCCTCGCTGCCGTCCTCTCCGCCTTGCCGCCCTTCCAGCATGTACAAGGGCACGCCGTAGCGAAATTGCAACTTCGAGGGATACGACAAAAACTCGAAGCGACCAAACCACAACTCCAAGTTCACCGATTCGACCAAGCGCGACAGAGCGGCGCGCTTCGACGCAGGAATCGTCAGGGCGGGAGCGCAGGCGATCGCCAACACCTGCGATTCGCGCTGCCATTCGAAGGCAAGGCGATATTCCGTCCAGTCGGCGTGCGTCACCGTGCTGAAAGAATCGGAGTTCGGACGCGAGAACTCCCAACCGTTCTCCGAAAACATGCGCTCCAGAAAATCCAAAGGATGAACGCCGAGGCGCTCATCGGAAACGGGAGGATGCCTGTGATCCTCGGTGTGGCGGGGCTTCTCTTTCATTCCGATCTCTCTCGTCGATGAAAATCTGCCTGTAGCCTAGCCCCTTTCGGCAGGGCGTGTTGCGCTTCGGGCAAAAAATCGACCGCAACAAAACAATTATCCACCGATTTTTTTCGCAAAACTCCTCTTCCCCGCAGCGTAGCGCAGCTCTTTCTTGCCTTTCTCGCGCAAAACAGGGTATTTTCTGTGTTCTTGCAAAATGCTTCACCTCACCTTGCTCTGTCGTTTGATGTCACTTTCCTCCGACCATAGTGCACCCCGCACGACGCAACCTTTCCTTGATCGAAGTTTGCCCGACGAGACGCACGAAAAGACGCTCCAGAAGATGCACAAGGAGATGCACGAGGAGATGCACAAGGAGATGCGCGAGGAGATGCACGAGGAGACATGTGAGAAGCCTTGCGCGCAGCCGCGCTGTCGCAAGGAGGGATTGTTTCCCGCACCCAGTGCCTGCCAAGATCGACGATCTCGAGCTTGGCTCTGCCTAGAGCATGTGCGC
Organism: Alphaproteobacteria bacterium; assembly: GCA_014237925.1. GTDB lineage: Bacteria > Pseudomonadota > Alphaproteobacteria > JABAAW01 > JABAAW01 > JABAAW01. The sequence goes on along the minus strand of JABACB010000004.1, from coordinate 50,475 downwards.
GACGCAAACAGCGCGTGGAATATGTTCGCAGGAATGAGCGACGCCGAAGTCGAGCGCGCCGTCAGAGCCGCCGCCGTAGGCGAACGACCCACCTGGCCCGTCAATGCGCGCCTTAAGGGGAGACAAGGAAACGCAGCGAGAGCAGCGGAGACGCAGAATCCCTCAACCGATTCTTCACAAGCTTTCTGGCAACATTCGTCGCACGATTCACAGCGTGATTCTTGGCACGATTCGTTGCATGATTCTAATTCTTGGAGCGATTCTTGGCACGATTCGTTGCGACGATTCTGCAACCTCGCAACAAAGCAACACACCTCGCATGATCCCCTTGCCGAGAAGACGCTCGACGAGCAAGCCCCTTCTTTGCCCGCATTCAAGCGGTGTCATCCGCGCACGCGCGCGCAACGAGAAGCTTGTCGCGTGATGTCGCTCACGCCGCCGATCTGCGCGCAGCAGCTGAAGGCGCGCTATCGTGC
>JABACB010000004.1:7571-49902 GCA_014237925.1 Alphaproteobacteria bacterium | reverse complement strand
GCGCTTGCCAAGACGCATCACCCAGACCAGCACCTCGCCCAGCAAAACACGGACACAGACACGGAGCCCACAGGCGAGGCGCGCCAAAAGGAACGGCAGGAAGGGTTCAAACGGATCAACGCAGCCTATGCGCTTCTGCAAGAGTTGTGGCAGGAAGTGCCGCAGCACGAGCCTGCGATGCGGAGGGAGGCGTGAGCGCCGCCGTGGATGCTGTGGATTTGAAGGGCTCCGAGTCGGAACTGTTTGCCGAGAAGCCGAACACGACCTTCTCGTCGCGTGCGCTCTTCGGCATCGAGACGGACTGGCAGGTTCCGGGTTTCTCGGAGCCCTCTGCGCACACGCCGCCGCGCGATCCTTCGTATCGTTTCGACGAGGCGACGACGCTCGCTATCCTCGCAGGATTTCTTCACAACCGTCGCGTCCTGCTGCAAGGCTTCCACGGCACGGGCAAGTCGACGCACGTCGAACAGGTTGCTGCACGGCTGAACTATCCCTGCGTGCGCATCAATCTCGACAGTCATATCAGCCGTATCGATCTGATCGGCAAGGATACGATCGTTCTCGAAGATGGCAAGCAGACAACCGCCTTCCAAGAAGGGATTCTGTCGTGGGCGATCCAACGACCCGTCGCCTTGTGCTTCGACGAGTATGACGCAGGCAGACCCGATGTCATGTTCGTCATACAGCGTGTGCTGGAGGTGGAGGGAAGGCTCACCCTGCTCGACCAAAGCCGAATCCTGAAGCCGCACCCCTACTTTCGCCTGTTCGCCACCGCCAACACCGTAGGACTGGGCGATACGACCGGACTCTACCAAGGCACGCAGCAGATCAACCAAGGACAGATCGACCGATGGCACATCATGACGGTGCTCAACTATCTGTCCTTCGAAGAAGAGGTGGCGGTCGTGCGAGCGAAAGTGCCTGCCTGCGACAAGGCGCAAGTACAGCGCATGGTGCGGATGGCTGACATGTCGCGACGAGGCTTCCAAGCCGGCGATGTCACTACCGTGATGTCGCCGCGCACCGTCATCGGCTGGGCGGAGAACTTTCTCATCTTCGACGATATCGACCTCGCCTTTCGACTGACCTTCCTCAACAAGTGCGACGAGGCGGAGAAAGAGCTTTTTCGCGAGTACTACCAACGCTGTTTCGACCGCGACCCGACGGAGGCGAAACCCTACAAGACCGAAGAGAGTGTCGCCGATGCCGCCCAATAAAGACGAACGCCAAAACGAACGCCAAGACAAATTCCAAGGCGAACGCAACGCAGACTTTGACGCACGTGCGTCCGCAGCGGCTTTCCGTGCGCTCTGTCAAGAAGCCTCCCAGCCTGCACTCAAGGTGCTGTATGTGCGCAACGGCGAACCCCTCGTCGAGGGCGACACATGCACCCTCCCCTTGCCCCCCCCCAAAAAACACGAAGGAAAATACGAAGACGAACGCAACGACGAGAGCCGAAAGGAAACTCTCTCCTCCTGGCGCGGGGTAGCCGATTGTTGCGCCGTCAAAAGGCGCTATCACAATGCAACCCTGCACAATACAACCTTGCATAATGCAACCCTGCACAACGCAGCCTTGTTTGCGAAAAGCACATCGAGCGACTCGCACGCGAGGCGATTGTTAGACATCTTCGAGGACTTGCGACTGGAACATTTGGGAGGGCTTGCGCGCGATGGCGTCAAGCGCAATTTGGGCGCGCGCTTCCAACAGCTCTTCGCTGCGGGCGAAAGCCGTCTGCTAGAAGACGCGCCGCTTTCGCAGAGCGGTTTTTCTCCTCCTCATTTTGCGGCTGCCCTGCGCCTGTTGTTGCGCGAGCAGGCGGGCTTGGCAGTGCCGCACACGCGCGCTGCAGCAGCGCTGAGCGAGACTTGGCGCGAGCGGCTGGGAAAGCCGCTCGCCGAGTTTTGGGAGAACGCACCTTTCGCAGAGCAAGAAGCTTACGCACGGCGTGCAACAGGGTGCATCGAAACGCTGCTGGCGGCGGTGCAAGCGAGCCTTGAGGGCGAGGCGGAGAGCGACGAGCGTACAGAGACGGAGGAGAAGAGCGATGCCGAAAGCCCCGACGAGGAGAGCTCGCCGCAAAGCGCGCCGAACGAACAGACGGAGCAAGAGGAAGAGGAAGCGCCTGTTGCAAACGACGATTCGGCGGAGGACATGCTGGGGCTTTTCGGTTTGTCGCAAGCGGGCGAAGAGACGGCGGAGCAGTCGAGCCGCCCCGGCGACAAGTTGTTCGCTTCGGACGAAGACTTCGGCTACCGCGTTTTTACGAACGCCTTCGATGTTTGCGAACATGCGCGCGAGGTTGCCGAAGACGAGGAGGAGACGCAACATCTGCGCCGCACGCTGGACAAGAGCCTACGTCCTGTCCAAGCTTCTGCGGCACGTTTTGCCAATCGTCTTCAGCGCAAGCTTTCTGCGCGCCAGCGCATGCGCTGGGAGTTCGATTGCGAGGAAGGCGTTTTGGACGCAGCGCGTCTGACGCGCATCGTCGTCGATCCCAGCGCGCCGCTCGCCTTCAAGCGCGAGAGCGAGAGCGACTTCAAGGATACGGTCGTCTCCTTGCTGCTGGACAACTCCGGCTCGATGCGCGGCAGACCGGTGATGCTGGCTGCCATGAGCGCCGACATTTTGGCGCGCACGCTGGAACGCTGCGGTGTCAAGTGCGAGGTTTTAGGCTTCACCACGAAAGAGTGGAAGGGGGGGCAAGCTCGTCAAAAGTGGTTGTCGGCGGGAAAACCGAAGCTACCGGGCAGGCTCAACGATCTGCGCTACATCGTCTACAAGGATGCCGACGAATCCTATCGACGCACGAAACATCTCTTCGCTCTCATGCTGAAAGAGGGCTTGCTCAAAGAAAACATCGACGGCGAAGCGCTGCTGTGGGCAGAGCAGAGGCTCGTGCGCAGAGCCGAGCAGCGCAAAATTCTCATGGTCATCTCGGACGGCGCGCCCGTCGACGATTCGACGCTGTCGGTCAATCCTTCGCACTATCTGGAGAGCCATCTGAAGGCGGTCATCCAGCGCATCGAAGAACGAGGGCAGATAGAGCTTTCCGCAATCGGAATCGGACACGACGTCGCTCGTTACTACCGCCGTGCCGTCACGCTGGGAGACGCCGAAGACCTCGCCGAAGCCATGACCTTAGAACTCGGAGAACTCTTCGAACGCGACAGAACCAAAAACAAAATGCAAAACAAAAACAAAGCGCAAGCATGACAGAAGAAACTCCCTCGAAGGTCGCCGTGCTTGCGACCTGCCTCGCCGATGCCCTGCGTCCGCAGACGGTGTTGGCAACCTGTACGCTGCTTACACGCGCCAACCCCGACAACAAGCCTCCTGCGCTGCCGAAACGACAGACCTGTTGCGGACAAATCCTCTACAACGCAGGCGATCGGAAAGGGGCTGCGTTGCAAGCTTTGCGCGTGATCGACCTTTTCGAACCCTTCCAAGCCGTCGTCGTGCCTTCGGGCTCGTGCGCAGGCATGCTGAAGCGTCACTATCCGCACCTGCTGGCAGGAACGCCGCACGCACGACGAGCTGAGGCATGCGCCAAAAAAAGCTGGGAGCTCACCGAATTCTTGCACCTCCATCTTCCTCGAAAAGATTCTTCTCGAAATTCTTCTCAAGGTTCTTCTCACGCATCGCTGAAGGATCCGCCGCCCCTCACTTGGCACGACAGCTGTTCGTGCCTGCGCGAATGCAACGGCAGCGCCGCTTGCGCACGCAGCCTGCTGGCAAGGTACGGCTTCCGTCTGCACGAAGCTCGTGAGCGAGAAGTCTGTTGCGGGTTCGGCGGCAAGTTCTCGGTCGCCAACAGCGCCGTCTCGACCAGCATGGCGGACGACAAGCTGGCGAGATTGGAACAGAGCGGCGCGAAGGTCGTCTCCAGCTGCGACCTCGGCTGCCTGCTGCATCTCGCCGGACGCGCACGAAGGCGCACGCTACCCCTCTCGTTCTTTCATATTGCAGAGTTGCTGGTCGAACAAGAGTCCCCGCATCGAGATGCTCTGCCTCAAGAGCTTCTTCCGATTGGCGCGTGAGAAGCGTGTCCTCTACCAAGAGCTTTCACGACGCCGCTGCAGAAGCGTTGCAGAATCCTTCGTTGCGCGCCGCGCTCGACAAGGCGGGCGCGGGATTTCTTACAACTCGCAGCAGGGCTTTCGCCTCCTTGGAAAACGCTCGCGCCTTGACCGATGCGGCTCAGCAAGCGCGAACGCGTGCCGTCGATGGCATGGCGGATTTGTTGCTGCTGTTCGAAGAAAGAGCGCGCGCGCAAGGCGTGAGCGTCCATTGGGCAGAGACAGCAGAGCAAGCACGCGAGACGGTGTTGGCGTTGTGCGCGGGCAAGCGGCGCATCGTCAAGGGCAAGTCCATGGCGTCCGAAGAGATCGAGCTCAACAAAGCCCTATCGCGCACTAGTGCGGAAGTCATCGAGACCGACTTGGGTGAATACATCGTACAGCTCGCCGAAGAGATTCCCAGCCACATCATCGCGCCCGCCGTCCACAAGACGCGCGCGCAGATCGACGCGCTGTTTCGCCATCATCACGGCGGCAAGGGGGGGGAGTCTTCCCAAAATCGCGTGCGTTCGAGCCAAGCGTTGGTGGAGGAGGCACGGCGCGTCATTCGTCAAAAATTTCTGCACGCCGAGATAGGCATCACCGGTGCCAACATGCTGATCGCCGAGCGCGGCGCGGCACTGCTGCTGACCAACGAGGGCAACGGCGACTTGAGCGCCGTGATGGCACAGCGACACATCGTGCTGGCGGGCATCGAGCGCATCGTTGCGAACGACAGAGACGCGGCGGCTGTCTTGCGCGTGCTTGCGCGCAGTGCGACGGGACAGAGCTTGGGAACCTATGTCAGTCTCTACGGCGGAACAGGAGACGCGCACAAGGACACGCATGTCGTGTTGCTCGACAACGGACGCAGCGCCATGCACGGAGGAGCCTGGCACGACATGCTGCGTTGCATCCGTTGCGGCGCTTGCCTGAACCATTGTCCCGTCTACACTAAGGTGGGCGGACACGCCTACGGATGGGTCTACAGCGGACCGATGGGCAAAGTTCTCTCCCCCTTGCTCGCAGAGGCAGGAACAGACGCGCGCTTGAAGCGAAGGGTCGCTGCCTTGCCGCACGCCTCGTCCTTTTGCGGACGTTGCGTCGAGGTTTGTCCGGTCGGCATTCCGCTCACCTCCTTGATGCGAAAGCTGCGCAATCGCCACTTCGAGCGTCCCGAAAGCATCGGCGGATGGAAGACAAAACTCGGTTGTCTGTGCCTGCGCTTCTTGTTTGCCTACCCTCGGCTCTACCGCGTCTTCCTCGCTCTCGCCTTGCGCCTGTTGAAAACAGCAGCACGAGGGAAAGGACATGTAGCCTTTCTGCCGGGGCTCGGCGGATGGACGAAGACGCGCGATTTTCCCATCAACCGCCGCGCACGCTCGGCGCTCGCGCTTTGCGAACGTGCCAACCGCAACGCCTCCCATACGCCATGATGCCTTCTGCTTTGGACGAACGCAGACACGCAGAATCGCGGGCGCGCATCATCGCACGACTACGGAGTGCGGAGAAGGCGGAGAAGGCGAAGGCGGGGAAGGGAGAAGCTGCGACAACTTCTCGTGCCAAACCCGTTTTGCTCAAGCCCGTTCTGCCGAAGTTTGTCGAGCAGACGCAGGGGAGGACGGCTTGTTTTGTCGCGCGGGCAGAAGCTCTTTCGTGTCAGTTTTTGACAGGGGGACAAGCGGCAGAAAAAAAGACGGCAGGAAAAATGGCGACAGAAAAAATGGTGAAGGAGAAAGTTATAGCCAAAGCAGCTCTCGGCAAGGTGTTGCGAGATTTTTTCGTAGCGCGGCGCGGCAAAAAGGCAGCGCCTCTTCTTTTGTTCGACGCGTTGGAGAAGGCTTTTTGGGAGCGACTCGGCATTCTGAAAATCTTGGAGGGTCGTTGCCGTCCTGTCGAGATGCGCGAGGGCGTGGAAGGAAGAGACTTTGCAACCTCGCCCTTCCCTGCCTTTTCGCTACAACGCGCGGTTTGCGCGGTTGCCGAGACGGGAACATTGGTTTTTGCGAACAGAACGCGTGCGCAAGCTGTCTTGACCTTTTTGCCGACCGTGCATATCGTGTTGTTGGCGGAGCGTGATATTACAGGCTCGTTGGAACAGGCTTTCGCGCGCGTGCAACCTTCTTCGTCAAGGGCTGCGCTTTGGGCGTGCCATCTTGTGAGCGGACCGTCGCGCACTGCCGATATCGAACAGACGCTGCATATGGGAGCGCATGGTCCGAAGGAGCTTGTTATCCTTCTCTATCGATGACACTCGCACGATGACATCTACACACTGCCATCCGCGCGCCGACAATTTGGGAGAGCTGCCTTGAACGAAAAGTCTACTTTTACTCTGAAGGGCTGTGTCGCTTTGGTGACGGGTTCGAACATGGGGATCGGCGCTTGCATCGCGGAGCGTCTTGCGGCGCTCGGCTGCGACCTCGTGTTGCACGGGCGGCTGACCGAGCAAGAGAAAGCAACGGGTGCGGAGGAAGCCGTCGCCTCGCAACGCAAGAGGCTTGAGTCTGCCTTTGGAGTGCGCACCGCCTTTGCCGACATCGATCTGAGCGAGGGGGAGGGGGCTACGGAGAAGCTTTTTTCCATCGCCGAGAGCGAGCTGCGCTCTCCTTCTATCCTCATTAACAACGCGGGCTTCCAGCATGTCGCGCCGATCGAGGACTTTTCAGCAGAGATTTGGGAGCGCATGCTTGCGCTACACACCTCTGCGCCTTTCTATGCGATCAAACGTGCGCTGCCCGCAATGCGGCGCGCGGGGTTCGGGCGCATCGTCAACATTGTCTCGGTACAAGGGCTTGTCGGCAGCGTCCACAAAGCGGGGTATGTCACAAGCAAGCACGGGCTGACGGGCTTGACGAAGGTCACCGCGCTGGAGACGGCAGAAGAGAACATCACTTGCAACGCCATCTGCCCCGGCTTCGCCGATACAGAGCTTGCACGCAAGCAGGTGCGCGAGCGTGCTAAGAAGGGCGGCATTTCAGAAGAGCAGGCAAAGCATGGTTTGCTGTTTGAAAAGCAGCCGTCGCTTGCGTTTGTGCCGATCGAGGATATTGCAGAGATGGTCTGTTATCTCTGTTCGGAGCATGCAAGGCATATTACAGGTGCAAGCATGTCGATCGACGGAGGATGGTTCGCAAGGTGAGCTGGCAAAATCAATCTGCAAGGTGAGTCTGCAAGCTGAGAAAGGCTCTCGAAGGCTTTCATTGAGAGAAGCCCGTCCCTTGTTTCCAAGCCCGTCCCTTATCCCAAAGCGCGTCGTTTAAAGTCCGTCGATTTCCAAAGTCCTCCGCAACTCCTCTCGAAACGCATCGTCAGAGATTTCTTTCCTCCTCTGCGCGATCACCACAAGCAGGCTTGCACGCGCCTCGTCCTTGGCGAAAGGTCGATCGAAACGCCGCACAAGCCGCACCCCCACCCCCTGAACGCACTCGCGCATGGGCTTGCCGGCATGCGCCAAAAAGCCCTTCACACGCAACAAGGCGTGCTCGCTAACCGCACGCGCCAAACGTTCGTGAAACCGCCGTGGGTCTTGAAGCTCGCCGAAAGTCAGTGTCGTCGTGCGAAAGTCGTCGTGTTCGTGGTCTTCTCCTCCGTCGTGATGCGAAGGACGCGAATCAAGGTCATGCTCGGCGCGCGCGTGCAACCCCAACAAGACGCTGTTCGGTACCGGTCGCTCCAAGCTGGAGCCCACGACACGCACTCCCTTGCGCAACCAAGGCTGCAAACGTTCTTCCGCACGACGACGTTGCGCGGAAGAAAGCAAGTCGCACTTGGTCAAGACGACCAAATCGGCGCAAGCGATCTGCTCTTCAAACAACTCTTCGATGGGACTCTCATGCTCCAACGCCTCGTCGGCAGCACGCTGCAACGCGAGCGCCTGCGGATCGCCTGCCACCCCCCCGTCTGCCAACGCAACCCCGTCGGCAAGTGCTACCACGCCGTCGACGGTGACACGATTTTCAACCGCAGGCCAAGCGAAAGCCTTCACCAACGGCTTCGGCAATGCCAACCCCGAAGTCTCGACCACGATATGCGTAGGCAGAGGATCGCTACGCAAAATATCTTCCATCGCAGGAAGAAAATCGTCCGCAACGGTGCAGCAGATGCAGCCGTTCGCAAGCTCGACGATCTTGCCGCGCGCGCAACCCTTGATTTTTTCCCCCTCGATATCTCCTTTTCCAATATCGCAACCTTGCAAGATCTCGCGGTCGATGCCGCAATCTCCGAACTCGTTGATCAGCAAAGCGAAGCGCAATTCGGAACCTTCGCGCGCAGCGTATTTCAACATGTTCTCGACAAGGCTGGTCTTGCCCGCGCCCAAAAAGCCGGTGACAACGATTGCAGAGATCTTCTCGACGCTCACGGCAGCGAACCCTTGACAAGCATCGGCACGCCTGCAACCACCAACGCCAGCGTAGAGACGCGCGCTGCAACACGTTGATGCAATCTTCCTGCATAACCGCGAAAGAGCTCGCCCATCTTCGTGTAAGGAACGATTCCCAACCCCACCTCGTTTGAAACAAAAACAAGCCTCTTGCCCGCGCACGCGAGGCGCGGCAGAGCGTCTTCCATCTCACACATCAGGCGTTCTAAGCGCGGCGCTTGTTCTTCCATGCGCTCCGTCCCCTCGCAAAACAGCAGAGCGGAAAGAAACAGGGTCAGGCAATCGACGACGATCACCTTTGCGCGTGCGTCCTCCAACGAAGACACGAGCGCATCGGGAGCGGGTTGCTCCAAAGTTTCGAAGTCTGCGCCGCGCTCCAGACGATGCTTTTCGATGCGCGTTTGCCAGCGCGCGTAGTTTTCGCTCGTCTGGGAAGGCACGGCTGCGGTCGCCAAGTAGAGCGGTTTCTCTTCCGCCGTTCTCAGCTTGCGCGCCCAGGCGAGCGCACAAGCGGTCTTGCCTGAGTTCGCTCCGCCCAACAACAGTGCCGAAAAGGAACGCTCTGCCATGCTGCCTCTTGTCTAGTCTAGTTTTGTCTAGTTTTGTCTGGCTCTGTCTATCTCTGCCGAACATTGACGCAACGCACGACAGCAGCAGATTCTGCTTCTTTCTCATCTTGCCGAGAATATCCGAAGCGGTCAATGCGCGTGAGCGACAAGGGATCGACGACGCAAGCGAGAGCATGCCGAGGCGACAATTGCAAGGACTGAGCGAGTGCGGCGCGAATCGTTCCTGCGTGCGCGACCGCAACGATATCGATCGTCTTGTTGTTTCGATCGTCGCAGACAGAACGATGCCTGTCTTCGATACGCTCGATGGCGTGCGCGACGCGGCGGACGAGGTCTTTGAAGCTCTCGCCGTTGGGAGGGCGATGGGTTGCGGGTGCTTGCCACAACGCGCGATGCCTCGTTTCGTCGTAAGGCTCTTCTTCCCAGTCGCCGAAGTTCTGTTCGTTGAAGTCTTGTTCGCAGAGAACTCGCTCGCTAGCCGTGCGTTCTTGCTGTGCCTTGCGTAGCGCTTGTGTTGTCTGTCGAGCGCGCAGAAGGGTGCTGGTGATCCAGAGGTCGGGGTGTTGCGGCAGAGCGTTTGCGAGGGTTTTGATTTCTGTTCGAGCGTCTTCGATATTGGCGGGGACATCGCTCGCGCCCGTGAAGATGCCTTCTCTTGCGGAGACGGGAGCGTGGCGAATCCAAAACCAGCGCAGGCGTGCTGGGTTGTACTCTTGTTGTTTTCTTGTCACGAAAGCATCTTGTGAGGTAAAAAGCCGAACATAGAAATTGTCTTTCTCCAAAATTGTTTTCTCAAGCCTAGCACGGCGGGTTATAATGCCACTTCCTATGACCTCCTCCCTCTCGCAAGTCCTCTCCCGCGTGCGCCCGTCGGCTACGATCGCCGCCTCGACACGAGCGGGCGAGCTGCGACGCGAAGGACACGATATCGTCTCGCTCTCGGCAGGCGAGCCCGATTTCGATACGCCCGATTTTATCGTCGCAGCCGCCATGAAAGCGCTCGGCGAAGGAAAGACGCGCTACGCGCCCGCAGGCGGCATTCCCGAACTGCGCGAGGCGATCGCACGCAAGCTCAAGCGCGATAATGCGACCGATCTGCCGCCGAGCTGCGTTGCGGTCACCTGCGGCGCGAAGCAGGCGATCTACAACGCGCTCGTCGCCAGTCTCAATCCTGGCGACGAAGTGATCGTGCCTGCTCCCTATTGGGTCAGCTATCCCGACATGGCAACGCTTGCCGGCGGCACGCCTGTCATCGTCGAGACCAAAGAAGAGGACGGCTTTCTGCTCACCCCCGAAGCGTTGGAGGAAGCCTTGAGCGCAAACACACGCTGGCTCGTGCTGAACTCTCCCTCCAACCCTACGGGTGCCGTCTACGGCAAGGAAGCCTTGCAGGCGCTGGGCGAAGTGATCGCACGCCACAAACGCGCAGGCGTCATCAGCGACGAGATCTACGAACACTTGGTCTACAGCAATGCGGGCGGAGCGGGCGGAGCGGACGATGTGTCTTTCGTCAGTTTTGTCGAAGCCTGTCCGCAGTTGTTGGAACGCACGCTCGTCGTCAACGGCGTTTCGAAAGCCTTCGCTATGACGGGCTGGCGTATCGGGTATGCGGCTGGCGAAGCGACTTTGATCAAGGGCATGAATGTCCTCCAGTCGCAATCGGCGAGCTCGGCGACGACCTTCTGTCAGTGGGCGGCTGTCGCCGCGCTCGATTCGGACATGGCGTTCTTTGCCCCCATGCTGAAAGCTTTCCGCGAGCGACGCGATTTCACAGTCCAAGCCTTGAACGCTGTCCCGGGTCTCTCTTGCGCCGTTCCGCAAGGCGCCTTCTATGTCTTTCCTTCGTGCGCCGAGCTTGTCGGCTTGAAGACGGAGCAGGGAAAGCGCATCGAGGACGATCAAGCGCTCTGCCTTTACGCGTTGGAACAGGCTGGGGTGGCGATGGTGCACGGCGCTGCCTTCGGCGCATCGCCCTACTTGCGTTGCTCTTACGCCTGCAAGATGGAGCAGCTGGAAGAGGCGACGACGCGCTTGACGAAAGCTTTTGCTATGCTCTCTTGATGTTCGTCAACTTTTCCAAAGGATTGCCGTTGTGAAAACTATCAGAACCGATGTTTGCGTCCTCGGCGGAGGCGCGGGAGGGCTGGCTTTCGCCGCGGGCGCCGTGCAAATGGGTGCGCGAGTCGTGCTTGTGGAGAAAGACAAGATGGGCGGTGATTGTCTCAACTACGGCTGTGTGCCGTCGAAAGCCATGATCGCAGCAGGACAGCTTGCTTGCGACATGCGCCATGCCGAGCGTTTCGGCTTGCCGAGCACCCCTGTTCGAGCGAACTTGCAAAAGGTACAAGGGCATGTCGCTTCTGTGATCGGGGCTATCGCGCCGCACGACTCGGTGGAGCGTTTCGAAAGCCTGGGTTGCACGGTTGTGCAAGCCAGCGGCAGTTTCATCGATCGCAAAACGGTGCTGGCGGGAACGACCACCATACGCGCGAAATACTTTGTGCTTGCGACGGGCTCGCATCCGTTCGTTCCTCCGATCGAGGGGATCAAGGAGGTGCCTTACTTCACGAACGAGACGATCTTCGACCATCAAGAGGATATCGAGCATTTGATCGTCATCGGCGGCGGTCCTATCGGCTTGGAGCTGGCGCAAGCGCATCTTCGGCTGGGCGTGAAGGTCTCGGTCGTCGAACGCGGCGCGCTGCTGACGCACGAGGACCCCGACCTCGCCCCTTTCTTGCTCAAACGGCTGGAGAGCGAAGGCATGGACTTGCTGACGCATCGCAACATCGTGCGCGTGGAGGGAACGAAGGGTAAGGTGAAGGTGGCGCTGACCCGAAACAGCGAGCGCGAGGAAACGCGAGAAGAAACACGAGAAGAAACAATAGAGGGGTCGCACTTGCTGGTGGCAACAGGACGCATGCCGCAGCTCAAGGGACTCAACTTGGAAAGAGCGGGCATCGCTTATGCGCCGCGCGGCATCATCGTCGACAAAAGGCTCAGAACCTCGCGCAAGCGTATTTATGCGATCGGCGATTGTTCGGGTTCTGTGCAATTCACTCATGTTGCGAGCTATCAAGCGGGGATCGCCATTCGCAACATTCTGTTTCCGATGCGCGCCAACGCTTCGTTGGAAAACCTTCCGTTGGTGACCTATTGCGACCCTGAGATAGCGTCGCTCGGACTTTCCGAGCGCGCGGCGGTCGAACGCTACGGCAGGGACAAGGTCAAGACCGTCTCCTTCGACTACGAGGAGAACGACCGAGCGCATGCGACGCACTCGCCTGAAGGGCGCATCAAGGTATTCTTGCGCAAGGGCAAGATCTTGGGGGTAGCCATTGTCGGCGCGCATGCGGGCGAGATGCTTGCGCCGTGGATCGTCGCCAAGGCGGCGGGACTGACGATCGGACAGCTCGCTGGTCCCATCTTCCCCTATCCGACGCTGAGCGAGATCACGAAGCGTGTTTCGGGGCAGGCTTTTGTGGATGCGTTGTTTTCGCGCGGCATGCAGCGTTTCGTGAGAACGATGCTCGCGCTGAAATCTTACATCTGACAGACAAAAAACGAGATTGTCCTTAACAAATTGTCGTTAACAAAAGGGCGGGGTCGCGTCCACGGATGGCGCGGGCGCGGGGGGTAGGGCTACCAGCCTTTTACAGAAAACTCCGCATCTCTTGTCCGCATCTTTTGGCGGAGTGCCCCCCCTCTCATCGCGCACGGCTTGCTGCGCGCGTCCAAGAGGATTGACGAACGATTGGCGGACGGATTGACGCAAGGCTCTGACACAAAGCTAACGCAAGGCTGCTGACACAAGGCTGCTGACACAAGGCTACTGACACAAGGCTACTGACACAGGGCTTGTTGCGTCCTCCATTTCACATTGCACGGGGCGCGCTACCGATGCCTTTGTCCCTAAAACACCCGCCCCGTCATTCGGTCGACCCGCCTTGCCTAGATGCCGCTTTGCCAGCCGCCGCTTTGCTAGCCGCCGCTTTGCCAGCCGCCGCCTTGTTGTGTCGCACCGCCTCGAACATCTGCGCCTCCTCCTTCTGCTCGCGCCGTGTCGCCTGCTTCTCCTCCTCGCGCAACCGCCGCTCGATCAACTTCTCGTGCGTCTTCTCCTCGCGCAAGCTCGCCAGCATATCGGCACGAGACTTTTCCTCCTCCCGTCTCAAGTGCGCCAAACGCGCGTCCAACTCATGCACCCGCGCCTGCGCCCGCGGCAAATAGTGCGGATTGGCAAGCTCCAAGTTCGACGCAGCCAAAGCCTCCTCGCTCGCCATCTCGCTACGCGCACGCGCAAGAACCCCCGCCGCCTGCTCAACCTCGCGCTGCGCTTGAGCAAACTTACGCTGGCAACCCTCCTTCTTCTCGCGCTGCAAACGCACAAGCGTCGTCAGGCTCTTTCGCATGGAACGCTCATCTAGCCTTCACTTGCCTCTCCATCCTTATCCCACCCAAGTTTCCTGAGAGCTTTCTTGAGATGTTTCCTGAGAGATTTCCTGAGATGTTTTTTGAGAAGCCCCTTGAGTGCTTTCAAGGCTTGGCTCGACAGCAGCGTCCTCCTTCCCCGCAGAATCGACTTGGCGGTTGTCTTCGGAGCTCTTTGCCGTTTCCTTCGCTGTCGGCTTGTGCGTTTTGCTCGCGCTTTCCTGCCCTTGCAAAATGTTCGACAGAAGCGCCGACAATTCGTGAAATTCGAGCGGAGGATCGTCCAACCCTTGCGCGAGGAAATCTTTTTCCAAGCGCGGCACGACGGCGATGGCGCGATCGACCTGCGCGTCGCTACCCTTCCGATAAGCGCCGAGTTGAATCATGTCTTCCATCTCCTGATAGCGAGCGATCAACGCTCTCGCATCGGCGAGCAGAGCGTTGTCCTCGTCGCTGTTGGCGTTCGGCAAAGCGCGCGAGACGGTCTGCAGGATGTCGATGGCAGGGTAGCGGTTGCGATGGGCGATCTCGCGCGAGAGCGTCACATGTCCGTCGAGGATTCCGCGCAAGGCGTCCGAGACGGGCTCGTTGGGATCGTCGCCCTCTACGAGGACCGAAAAAACTCCCGTGATGTTGCCCATGACATTGTCTTGAGTATGATTTTGGAGATGATTTTGGCTATGATTTTGGCTTGTCTCCGCGTCTTCGCTCTGCTCGATGCCCGTTCCTGCACGCTCCAACAGACGCGGCAGCTCGGCGAAAACCGAGGGCGTGTAGCCGCGCATGGTGACGGGTTCGCCCGCCGCCAAATGGATTTCGCGCAACGCCATGGCAAAGCGCGTGAGACTATCGAGCAGGCACAGCACCTCGCAGCCTGCGTTGCGAAAGAACTCGGCTACCGCCATCGTTGTCCAAGCTGCCTGCCTGCGCGCCAGTGCGGGCTCTTCGGCGGTGGCGATGACGATGACGCTACGGCGCAAGCCCTCCTCGCCGAGCGCGCGCTCCAGAAACTCTTTCACCTCTCGACTGCGCTCGCCGATCAGCCCGACGACGATGACCTCGGCTTGCGAGCGGCGCGCGATCATAGAAAGCAGCAGCGACTTCCCGACCCCCGACCCTGAGAAGATTCCCATCCGTTGCCCGCGACAACAAGGTGCGAAAGCATCGAGCGCACGCACACCCAGCAGGATCTTCTCGCCCAAGGCGCGGCGCAGGTGGGCTGCGGGGGGTTGTGCGCGAATCGCGTAAGCCTCGTCGCCGATCGGCAGCGCGCCGCGGCGGTCGCGCGCCTCGCCGCGTGCGCCGACGACACGACCGAGCCAATGTTCTGTCGGATAGATCACCGCCTCGTGAAACGACGCGGTGACGCGGTCGCCCACGCCGATACCGTTCAGCTCGCCGAACGGCATCACCAAAGTCGAGTCGAGGTTTTGTCCGACCACCTCGCAACTGAGCGGCTGCTCGCGGTTCGGACTTTCCAGCGCGCACAAGTCGCCCATCGAAAGGAAACGCTCCAAGCCGTGAATCTCCACCGTCGTGCCATGAAGCGCGATCACACGACCGCTCGCATGAAAGTCGTTCAACCGTCGCACCTCGTTGCGCATGGCGTCCAAAAAGTCCATTCGCCTAAAATCCCGTCAATAGCCCCCTATAACAATAGCCCTCTATAGATAGCATCAACCTTTTCCTCGCCTGCATTTTTCCAAATCTTTCTTCAAGTCTTTGCTCATTATTATCATGCTCATTATTATCATGCTCATCATTGTCATGCTCATCATCATATCTCATCATCATCTCATCATCATACAGAGTCGTTCGGTGGAGACCCGCCAAAACATGCTAGGCTTTTTGCTCGTCCTCTTCAAGTCACCCCCCCCTCGAAGCTCTCTCTTCCTGCTCGCCCGTGTCTTCTTTTTTGTCTCGTCTTCTTTTGCTTCGTCTTCTTGCGCCCCGTCTTCGCGTTGCTCTGCTGCTCGTCTGCCTCCTTCTTCCCCTCTCGAAGGCGGGAGTGCCAGTTGCGCGCGCAGAGCAGGTGCGCGTTGTCGTCGATGCCGAGGTTGCGCACACGCTCGCGTTGCTGGCGAAACCCTTGCTGCCCGCGCTCGGCGACGCTGCCGAACGGCTCAAGCTGCATGTGCTCTGGAACGATCGAGTCAACGCCTTCGTCAGCGCAGGCACGCATGTCCTTGTTTCCAGCGGACTGATTCGCCGAGTCGAAAGCCCCGAAGAGCTGCAAGCGGTGTTGGCGCACGAGTTCGGGCATGTCATCGCCGACCACTACGCCTTGACGGTGAGCGACCGCGACCGTGCACGACGCGCGGCGTTGCTTCTGATGTTCGCCTCCCTGCCCTTGGCGGCGGTCAGCGGCGAGGCGGCGATCGCCTCAGTCATCGGGCTTCCGCAAGCCGTTGTCAATCTGACGCTTGCCGAACAACGCGTGCGCGAAACCATCGCGGACAACAGCGCGCTTGTGATCTTGGAACGCGCAAATCTGTCGCCACGCGGCATGGTCTCGTTTTTCGAGAATCTCGACGACGAGAAATCTGTGGGATACGCAAAGTATCTTCAGACGCACCCTGCAACGGAGGATCGCATCGCGTTCTTGCAAGAGCGTGTCGCGCGTTCTCCTTTTTTAACCAGCCGATCGTCAGACGCAGAACATCGCGCGTTCGCGCGCCTGCAAGCAAAACTCGACGCGTTCGCGTTGGAACCTGCCCTTGTCTTGAAAAAATACGACCGCAAAAAATTCGTCCGTCATTCTGAAAAGGCTTTGGCAGCAAATCTTGCGCGCGCGATTGCCTTCACCCGCAGGCAAGACACGCAGCAGGCGTTGCGTGAGGTCGCGCTGTTGTTGCAGCGAGAGCCCGACGATCCTTTCTTCTTCGAACTGAAGGGCGACATCCTGCGCGCCAGCACGGCGGGCTTGGCGTTGGAGGGCGAGCGGCAGGCGCAAGTTGCGTATCGCAAAGCGTTGGAGAAAGCGTTGGAGAAGAATCGTTTGACCTACGACCTTCCCATACGCTTGAGTCTTTTCGATTCGCTGCTTGCTACCGACGCGCTGGAAGAGGCAGGAGCGGTGATGGAGGAGGGGCTGGCGAAGTTTCCGCGTTCGATCCTTGCACGGCGCAAGCTCGCGCGCCTTTACGAGCGACAGGGACGGCATGCCGAACGCGCGCTCGTTTGGGCGGAGGCTTTGTGGCTGGGCGGAGAGCGCAAGAAGGCTTATTGTAGCGCGCAGGAGGCGATACGGCAGCTGCCCGTCGATTCGCCGCAGCGGCTGCGTGCAGAGGATCTGACCGTGCAACTGCGCACGCAAAAAAAGCGCGGAGAGCGACTCGCCTGCTCGTGAAAAGAGCAAAGAACATCGCAAGATGCCTCGACACGCCTTCTCGGTCGCCGCCACAGCGCAAGGCACACGACTCGACCGCTTCCTAGCGCAAAGCCTGCCCGCCGAAGCAGAATTGTCGCGCACAAGCCTTGCGCACCTGATCGCACAAGGTGCCGTCGAGGTCGACCGAAAGCCCGCGACAACACGAGCCTTGCTACTGCGCGCAGGACAAAGGGTTTCGCTCACAACTCCCGATGCAACCCCTGAAATCTCTGACCCCTCCACCCCCGCCGCCGAACACAAGGCACGCACGCCGCTTGAGGTGCTGTACGAAGACGAACACCTGCTCTGCTTCGTCAAACCTGCGGGACTGACGACGCATCCCGCGCCCTCCGTGCGAGGCGAGACATTGGTCGATGTTCTAAGAACACACTGCGCGCCTCATCTCGCCGGTTATCCGCAAGACCCGCGTTGCGGTATCGTCCATCGTCTCGACAAGGACACGAGCGGCGTGATGGTGGCAGCGAAAACCGAACAGACACGAAAGGCTCTTTCCGCGATGTTCGCTCGCCACGATCTGGAGCGTCGTTATCTTGCGCTCGTCTGGGGCGTGCCTGCGCTCAAAGAAGGGACGATCGAAACTTCACTCGCTCGCCATCCCGTCCAGCGCACGCGCATGGCAGTGCGCCGAGACAGCAGGCAAGGCAAAGGGCGCAGCGCGGTGACGCGCTATCGTCTGGAACAAGCCTTCGGCGATGCGGCGAGCCTGCTCGTCTGCACGCTGGAGACGGGACGGACGCATCAAATTCGCACCCACCTTTCCAGCATCGGACACGCGGTGATCGGCGATCGGCTCTACGCCGACCCCAACCCCTCGCCTCGCCGCCGTGCAAGCGCCGAAAGTCTGCCCCCGCACGCCGTGCAGCGCCAAGCCCTTCACGCCGTGCAGCTTGCTTTCACGCATCCGATCAACGCAAAAACCCTTTCCTTCTCGGCAAGTCCGCCGCGCGACTTCCAAACCCTGCAAGATGCGCTGGAAGATGTGCTAAAAAAGAAAAAAGACAACCGCCCACTCTAAGCCTCGCAACTCGTGGGATGTTGCACAGGCACCACGAACATGCTATCGCCTCCGCAAGGAGAGGGAGAGGGTTTTTGTGTTTTTCAACTCTACCCCAATGGAGCCGTAGCGATGAGAGTGATCACAACATTTTTTGCCAGCAGCGCATTAGTCTTGTCCTTATGCGCAACGGCAACAACGGCGAACGCCGCCTTCACTTTTTCTGCTGGTACCGTGAGGATGAGTTTCCTGTCGTTTGCCGAATGCCTGGAAACCGCGACCAAATGGGGGAAGAAAACCGACCAAACCATGACCGACGAGAACATTAATCGTTCCAGCCAAACATATCTGGCGACATTCCAGCCTAAGCCGGGCTCCAACGAAAAACCCGCCTCGATCAAGTGCGAGGGCGGAAGCCTCATCATGCAGAACATCAAGGTTCAATTTTAACCTCGGGCTAGCCGTTGGTACAAGCGGGACAAGCGCCCCTTAAAGCGCTGCCTGCGCAACCTTGAAGATGTGCGCTGTCAGCGCTGCAAGTCCGTTGCTGCGCGAAGGCGACAGGTACTCGTTCAACCCGATGCTCTTCAAAAACTCAGGCTTCGAGCGCACGATCGCCTCGGGCGGACGGTCGTTGTAGACGCGAAAAACTAGAGCGATCAGACCGCGCACGAGGACCGAGTCGCTGTCTGCTCGAAAACGCACGCATCGCGCGCCGTCCGCCTCCACCACCTCCGAGACAAGCCACACCTGCGAGACACAACCGTATAGCAAGTTCGCCTCCACGCGCTCCTCCTCGCTCAAGGGCGGCAGACGCTTTCCCAAGTCGATCACATACTGATACTTGTCCGCCCAATCGTCGAAGAAAGAGAACTCCTCGACCACATCGCGTTGAACATCGGCAAGGGCTGCCCCAGCCTTGGTTGCCCCAGCCTTGGCTGCCCCAGCCTTGGCTGTCTCAGCCACGCTGCTGTCCCCTCAAATCTGCCCTAGTCTTGGTTGCCCCAGCCTTGGTTGTGCCAGTCAAGACTGCCCCAGCCTTGGCTGCCCCAGTCAAGACTGCCCCAGATTTGTGGTCGGCTTCTTCGCAAGCCTTTTGCTCTGCTGCAACGACGGCACACAAAGCCTCCAAAGCGTCAGGGTTGGCAAGCGCGTGGCGGTTGTCGATCGCTTTCCCGGCGATCGCGTCGCGGATCGCCGTCTCGGTGATCTTGCCGGAGCGCGTGCGCGGAATATCCTCGACGGCAAAAATGCGCGACGGAATATGTCGCGGCGAACAATTGTTGCGCAGACGCTCGACAATGTTTCGGCGCAAACGCTCGTCCAAGACGCTTCCCTCCGCCAGCCGTACGAAAAGCAGGATGCGCGTCGATGCGTCGGGAAGGGTCTGCTCGACGGCGACCGCCTCCAGGATCTGCTCCATGCTTTCGGTCTGTCGATAAATCTCGGCGGTGCCGATGCGCACGCCGCCGACATTGAGCGTCGCATCCGAGCGTCCGAAGAGCGTAAAGCCGCCGCTCGCGCTGTGCTGCTCGGCATAGTCGCCTTGATGCCAAAGGTCGCGCGTAGCAAATTTTTCAAAGTAAGTGCTGCGATAAAGCGATTGCTCCGCGTCGTCGAGAAAACCCAACGGCATGGAAGGAAATGCCTGCGCGCACACCAGCTCGCCCTGCCTGTCCAGCACGGGCTTTGCCTGCTCGCACACGACTTCGGTCGCCATGCCTAATGCCGCAACAGAGATCTCGCCGCGATAGACGGGCAGGCTCGGACAACCCATCACGAAACAACCGCAGATGTCCGTGCCGCCGCTGATCGAAGAAGGGAAAGGCTTCGACGACGACAGCGCGTGCGCCATGAAATCGAACCCTTCGGGCGCAAGCGGCGAACCTGTCGCAAGCGTCGTGCGCAGGCTTGTCGTGTCGAACGCCTCGCGCGGCACAAGTCCCGATTGCTCCAACGCAGCGTAGTATTTGGCGGACGCGCCGAAGTGGGTCAGTTCTTCTTCTTCCGCCATCTGCCACAGCCTGCGTCCTTCGTCGAACAGGGGCGAGCCGTCGTAAAGCACGACGCGCGCAGAGCAAAAGAGTGCGCTTGCAAGCCAGTTCCACATCATCCAGCCGCAGGTGGTGAAAAAAAAGACGCGGTCGCAAGCCCTGATGTCGGCGTGAAGACGATGCTCCGAGATGTGTTTCAGCAACACCCCGCCCGCACGATGGACGATACACTTCGGTGCACCCGTCGTCCCCGACGAGTAGAGGATGCACAAGGGATGGTCGAAGGGAAGAGGATGGTAGCGAGGCGGCGAGGCATCGCGTGCCTGCTCCGCGTCCAAGGATTCGATGAAGGGGTGGATGGGAAGCCTCTTGCCCTGCGCCAAGACGATGTCGGCTGCAAAGGCGACATCGTTGCCACAGCGTGCGTTCGTGGCGACGAAGACTTGTTGCAACGAAGGCAAGCCGCGAATCACGCGCTCCATCTCTTTGCGACGGTCGAAGAATTTTCCGCCGTAGACATAGCCACAGGCGAGCAGCAACACCTTCGGGCGCGTTTGCAAAAAGCGATCGAGAATGCCGACTGCGCCGAAATCGGGAGAGGCGCTTGTCCATACCGCACCGAGCGCGGTTGCGCCCAGCATGCCTACGACCGCCTCGATCCCGTTCGGCAGAACGGCGGCGACTCTGTCGCCGGGTTGCACGCCCGCCTTTCGCAACAGACGCGCACACGCTGCAACCTTGGCGCGCAAGGTCTTGCGACTCCATTGTATTGGCTCGCCTTGTTCAAGCCAGCTGGAGAGGACGATCTGCTCGTCGTTCTCCTCGTCGTTCTGCTTGTCGTTCTCCTCGTGATTCTGCTTGTCGTCTCCGCGTAGAAGGTTCTCGGCATAATTCAACCTTGCACGCGGAAAAAACCTTGTCGCAGCCATCCTCTCTCCCGCTTCGACGAAGGGGGGGGTGCCTGTCTCTCCCGCGACATTGGCGAAACGCCACAAGGCATGCCAAAAATCTCCGCCGTCCGCAAGCGACCAGCGCAAGAGTGCCTCGTAATCGGTCTTTTGGCGCGGTGCACCACGAGCGTGAAAAGGCGTGTGGTTTTTGCAAAAATCGTGCAACGGCGTACCTGCGATGCGCTCCTCTGAGGGATGCCACACGGGTTTGCGGACTTGAGAAGGCTGCGTCATGTTGTTGTCATGCTGTCGTCATGCTTTCTGCAATTTTCTTGGCGCGCTTCTACCATGCTGCGAGCGGCGGCAACGACATCAGCACCGCGTCGGGATTTCCCTTCGTCAGCAATCCGAAGCGCGTGCCGCGGTCGTAGATCAAGTTGAACTCGGCGTAGTAGCCGCGCACGCGCAGCTGTTGTGCGCGCTGCTCTGCGCTCCACGGCAGGTTGATTCGTGCGCGCACGATCTTGGGGAAGACCTCCAAAAAAGCCTCTCCTGT
Organism: Alphaproteobacteria bacterium; assembly: GCA_014237925.1. Lineage (GTDB taxonomy): Bacteria > Pseudomonadota > Alphaproteobacteria > JABAAW01 > JABAAW01 > JABAAW01. The sequence goes on along the minus strand of JABACB010000004.1, from coordinate 28,635 downwards.
CTCGCGCACGAAGTCGAAGTCGCGCTGCCAATCCTCTCTCAAGTCGTCGAAAAAGATGCCGCCCGCGCCGCGCACACGATTGCGATGGCGGATCGTAAAATAGGCGTCGCACGCCTTCGCGTAAGCCTCGTAGCGTCCTTGCTCGTACTTGTCGCAGACGCGGCGAAAGGCGTTGTGGAAGAGCTCGCGCATGGCGGGGTCGTCCTCGTTCGGGGTCAGGTCTGCGCCGCCGCCGAACCATCCGTGCGCGCTGTGGATGTAGCGCGTGTTGAAGTGCGCCGCCGGCACGCGCGGCGAGCGAGGGTGTGCGACCAGCGAGACTCCGCTTGCCCAAAACTTTCCGTCTTGCGCTGCCCCCTTGATCTCGCGTTGCAATGTCGGATCGAAGGTGCCGTAGACGGTCGAGACATTGACCCCCGCCTTTTCGAAGGTTCGTCCGCGCATCAGCGCCATCTCGCCGCCGCCGCCGTCGCCGCCGCGGGTATCCTCGCGCTGCCATCGCTCTTTGCGGAATCTTGCCGCCGCTATTGTTGTCGCTTCCGCCCTCGGCACGAAGCTTTTCGATCTTTCCGAAGATTCCGAAGATTCCGAATCTTGCGGATCTTGCGGATCTTGCGGATTTTTCGGATCTTGCGAATTTTCCTCCAAATTTTCCAAAGCTTTGCACAGACGGTCGCGCAAGGTTTGAAACCAGTGCGCCGCCTGCTCGCGCCGCTCGGCATGCTGCTGCTCGGCATCCTGCTGCTCGGCACCCTGCCGCTCGGCATCCTGCTGCTCGGCATCCTGCTGCTCGGCATCCTGCTGCTCGGCACCCTGCCGCTCGGCATGCTGCTGGGAGAGTTTTGTCACGACCGCCTCACGCGTTGCTTTTTCGCAACCCCGATGCTAAAGTAGCCGAAAGTGGCGTAGAAAGCCAAGACAGACATCCGCCGCCCTTGGATCAGCGCGCCTCATGTTGCCTTCGACCTTTCACAGCGAATACTTCGCGGCACTCGTGTTCTTGGGCGTTGCCTTCGGCTTCTCGATTCTCTTCGTCGCCGCGAACTTCCTGTTGTCGCCGAAGGCTCCGTACGGAGAGAAGCTCTCGGCTTACGAGTGCGGCTTCGAAAGCTTCGAGGATTCAAGACGGCGCTTCGACATCCGCTTTTATTTGATCACCTTGCTGTTCATCGTCTTCGACTTGGAGGTGGCCTTCCTGTTTCCCTGGGCCTTGGCGTTGCGCGATCTCTCGCTAGTAGGCTTTTGGTCGATGATGGCGTTCTTGGGCATTTTGTGCATCGGATTCCTGTACGAGTGGCGCAAAGGCGCGCTCGACTGGGAGTAGCGGCGCGTGATGGTCTTATGACGCTTGCAACTCCTCCGTCTGCGCGCACGATGCCGCACAAGCAGCTGGACGATCTAGCGCCGCATACCGCGCGGCGCGGCTTTGTGACGGCGCGTCTGGACGATCTAGTTGGCTGGGCGCAAAGCGGCTCTATGTGGCCGATGACCTTCGGTCTCGCCTGCTGCGCGGTCGAGATGATTCACGCCTATATGCCGCGCTACGATCTGGATCGTTTCGGCGTTTTCGTCCGCGCGTCGCCGCGGCAGTCGGATGTCATGATCGTCGCCGGCACGCTGACGAACAAGATGGCGCCCGCGCTACGCAAGGTCTACGACCAAATGGCGGAGCCGCGCTGGGTCATCTCGATGGGCTCGTGCGCCAACGGCGGCGGCTACTACCACTACTCCTACTCGGTGGTCAGGGGTTGCGATCGAATCGTTCCCGTCGATATCTATGTGCCTGGATGCCCTCCAACCGCCGAGGCGCTCGTCTACGGCATCTTGCAGCTGAAGAAGAAAATCCGCCGCACCGCGCGATTCCGTCGATAAGCGATGCACGCAACACAACAGCGAGAAGACGACGAGGATGTCGAAGAGCTCGCCTCCTACCTGATCGGCAAGCAGCAAGGGTGCCTGCAACGCGAGAAACGCGACGCGGACATGCTCGCCTTCAAAGCTGATGCCTCTTCGCTGCCTGACATCGCCAAGTTCCTGCGCGACGACAGACAATGCCTTTTCAAATTGTTGATCGATCTTTGCGCCGTCGACTATCCGCAACGCGTCCGTCGCTTCGAGGTGGTCTACCACCTGCTCAGCACGACGCACAACACGCGCCTGCGCCTGATCGTGGATGCGGACGAAACAACCTTCCTCCCCTCGCTGTGTGCGGTCTTCCCTTGCGCCACCTGGTACGAGCGCGAGTGCTGGGACATGTTCGGCATTCGTTTCCGCGACCACCCCGATCTGCGACGCCTTCTCAGCGACTACGAGTTCCAAGGACATCCCCTGCGCAAGGATTTTCCCCTCAGTGGCTATACGGAGGTGCGCTACGACGAAGAGCAGGGACGCGTTGTCTACGAGAAGGTCTCGATGGCGCAAGACCTGCGCGATACCGACACTCTTATGCCGTGGCACGGCTTGCCGAGCAAGATGCAACGCTCCTCTTCTGGCAAGGCGGGCTTCGACAAAACGAGCGAACATGAATAAAAGCCTCGCGGAACAACGTTCGTCTCGCCGCAGCGAGGATCCGACGCTGCGCACGATGACCATGAACTTCGGTCCGCAGCATCCCGCCGCGCACGGCGTGTTGCGGCTGGTGATGGAAATGGACGGCGAAGTGATCGAACGCATCGATCCGCATATCGGCATGCTGCATCGCGGAACGGAGAAGCTGATCGAACACAAGACCTATCTGCAAGCTATTCCCTATTTCGATCGTCTGGATTATGTCTCGCCCATGTGTCAGGAACACGCCTTCGTTCTCGCTGTCGAGCGTCTGCTTGCGATCACGCCGCCGCGTCGCGCGCTGTTTCTGCGCGTGTTGTTCGACGAGATCACGCGCATTCTCAACCACCTTCTAAGCACGACGAGCTACGCCATGGATGTGGGCGCCTTGACGCCCGCGCTGTGGGGCTACGAGGAACGCGAGAAGTTGATGGGCTTCTACGAAGCCGCCTCCGGCGCCAGGCTGCATGCAGCCTACTACCGCGCAGGCGGTGTTTATCGAGACCTTCCTGATGGGCTGGAAGAGGAGATCGCCCGATGGGCAGAGCAGTTTCCCAAGTTCATCGACGACATGGAAACGTTGCTGACGGGAAATCGCATTTTCAAGCAACGCTCGGTCGACATCGGCGCGATCTCGACCGAGGACGCGCTCGCCTGGGGCTTCACAGGTCCGATGCTGCGCGCAACAGGCATGGCATGGGACTTGCGCAAATCTGCGCCTTATGCCGTCTACGACGAGCTCGAGTTCGACATTCCCGTAGGCGAGAAGGGCGACTGCTACGACCGATACCTCGTGCGCATCGCCGAGATGCGGCAATCGCTCGCGCTGATCCGACAATGTCTGGAGAGCATGCCAAAAGGAGAGGTTGTTTGCGACAACAGCAAGGTCGTTCCTCCGAAACGCAAGGACATGATGGAGTCGATGGAGGCGATGATTCACCACTTCAAGCTCTTCTCCGAAGGCTTCCATGTCCCTGCAGGAGAGGTTTATTGCGCGGTCGAAGCGCCGAAGGGCGAGTTCGGCGTCTATCTAGTTTCCGACGGCAGCAACAAGCCCTACCGTTGCAAGATTCGCGCGCCCGGCTTTGCCCATCTGCAAGCCTTCGAAAAGCTGTGCAAAGGTCACATGCTCGCCGATTCGGTCGCCGTGCTAGGCTCGCTGGATATCGTCTTCGGCGAAATCGACCGCTAACCCCATAGCCACCCCATAACGAGAAATCTCGCTACCGATGCCTTCTGCCGCCCCTGCCGCCGCCCCTTCTGCCGCCGAACGGTTTTCCTTTCGCGGCGCGTTCGCCGAGCGCGCGAAGAAAGAGATCGCCAAGTATCCCGAAGGTCGGGGGCAGAGTGCCGTGCTGGCGTTGCTCGACCTTGCGCAACGACAGAACACGCGCACGAACTGCGTCACCGATGCTGCTGTGGAGACGATCGCCTCGATGCTCTCCATGCCGCGGATGCGCCTCGAAGAGATCGCCAGCTTTTATACGATGATCCACCGAAAACCCGTGGGAAAGTACCACCTCCAGTGTTGCCAGACGACCCCCTGTATGCTGCGCGGGGGTGATCGCATCCAGCGATGCATCGAAGAGACGCTCGGCATTCGCAACACCGAGACGACCGCCGACGGACGTTTCACCCTCTCGCAGGTCGAGTGCCTGGGTGCTTGCGCGAATGCGCCCGTTGTCCAAATCAACGACGACATGTTCGAAGACCTCACTTGCGAAGACATGGAACGCCTGCTCGCGCAGATGAAGAAGGGGGAGGCATCCAAGGGAATGCCCAAGGGAATGCCCAAGGGAATGCCCAAGGAAGTGCTTAAACCAGGCTCGCAATGCGGACGGCGCGGCGCAGAGCCGCGAGAGGCGTAATGCTGAAAGACAAGGATCGCATTTTCACGAACCTCTACGGGCAGGCAGGCGTCGATTTGGCATCTTCGAAGAAGCGCGGCATTTGGGATAAAACGGCAAGCCTAGTCAAGAAGGGACGAGCCACGATCGTCGAGGAGATCAAAGCCTCGGGCTTGCGAGGGCGCGGCGGCGCAGGATTTCCGACCGGCTTGAAATGGTCGTTCATGCCCGAACACTCGACGCTACCCTCCTACCTCGTCGTCAATGCCGACGAATCCGAGCCCGGCACTTGCAAAGACCGCGACATGATTCGTTTCGATCCCCATCGCCTGCTGGAGGGTTGCCTGCTTTCCGCCGCGGGCATGGGTGCGCACCATGTCTACATCTACATCCGCGGTGAGTTTGTCCGCGAAGCGGAGGTGTTGCAGAGTGCCATCGAAGAAGCTTACGCGGCGGGCTTGCTGGGCAAGAACGCGGCGAAAAGCGGCTACGACCTCGACCTGTACCTGCACCGCGGCGCGGGCGCTTACATCTGCGGCGAAGAGACGGCGTTGCTGGAGAGCTTGGAGGGCAAGAAAGGGCAGCCGCGCTTGAAGCCGCCCTTCCCTGCCACCTGCGGACTCTACGGCTGTCCGACCACCGTCAACAATGTCGAGACCATCGCCGTCGTTCCCACCATTCTGCGACGCGGGGCGGCGTGGTTCTCCTCGTTCGGACGCGACAAGAACCACGGCACGAAGGTATTTTGCATATCGGGACATGTGAACAAACCTTGCACCGTGGAAGAATCCATGTCGATCCCGCTGAAAGATTTGATCGAGCAACACGCGGGAGGCGTGCGCGGCGGGTGGCAGAATCTGCTCGCCGTCATCCCCGGCGGCTCCAGCGTGCCACTGATCCCGCGCACGCTCTGCGAGACGGCACTGATGGACTACTCCTCCTTGCAGGAGCTCAACAGCGGATTGGGAACGGGCGGTGTCATCGTCATGGATCGCTCTACCGACATCGTGCGCGCGATCGCACGCATCGCGCACTTCTACAAGCACGAAAGCTGCGGGCAATGCACCCCGTGTCGAGAGGGGACGGGGTGGATGTGGCGCGTGCTGGAACGCATGGCGGAAGGACGCGCCGAAGTTGCCGAGATCGAGCTGTTGTTGCAGGTCTCGAAGCAAGTGGAAGGGCATACGATCTGCGCGCTCGGCGACGCCGCCGCATGGCCGATCCAAGGCTTGATCCGCCACTTTCGCGGCGAGATCGTCAAGCGGATCGAAGGGCGACGCCTCGCAGAACAACCGCCCATCGCGGCACAATAGCGGCACAATAGCGGCGCAATAGCAGCCCGAAAGCAACTTCACCCCCCTACGCACCCCCCCCCAGTACGCACCATGGTCAAGGTTCTCGTCGACGACACGGAGCAAGAATGCGAAGAAGGCATGACCGTCTTGCAGGCGTGCGAGCAGGCGGGTGTGGAGATTCCGCACTTCTGCTATCACGACCGTCTTTCGATTGCGGGCAATTGTCGCATGTGTTTGGTGGAGGTTTCTCCCGGCCCTCCGAAACCGCAAGCCTCGTGTGCTTTGCCGATCAGCGAAGGAATGGCGATCACGACCGATTCGCCGTCGCTGCGCGCCGCGCGCAAGGGTGTCATGGAGTTTTTGCTAATCAACCATCCTTTGGATTGTCCGATCTGCGACCAAGGCGGCGAGTGCGACTTGCAAGATCAAGCGCTCGCTTACGGCTTCGAGCGCGGTCGCTTCGTCGAGAACAAACGTTCTGTAGGCGAAAAGTTCATGGGACCGCTCGTCAAAACCGTCATGACGCGATGCATCCACTGTACGCGCTGCGTGCGCTTTGCAAACGAGGTTGCGGGCGTGGATACGATCGGCATGCTGGGGCGCGGCGAAGATGTGGAAATCACCACCTTGGAGCAAACGCTCGATTCCGAGCTTTCGGGCAATGTGATCGACCTCTGCCCTGTGGGCGCGCTGACCGCCAAGCCCTCCGCTTTCCGAGCGCGCTCGTGGGAGGTCGACAAGACCTTCGGCATCGATGTCATGGACGCCGTCGGCAGCAACATCCGCATCGACAGCAAGGACGGACGCGTGCTCCGCATTCTGCCGCGCTTGCACGAAGATGTGAACGAAGAGTGGCTATCAGACAAGGCGCGCTTCTCGTGCGACGGCTTGACGCGACAAAGGCTCGACCAACCCTATGTGCGCAAAGAAGGCAAGCTCCAAGCGGTCGAATGGCAGGAAGCCTTGGCGTTGGTCGCCCAAAAGACACGCCAAGCACGCGCACGCTGCGCAGCTCTTGCCGGCAACCACTGCGATTTGGAATCGCTGTACGCGCTCAAAAAGCTTCTGCAAGGGCAAGGCTCGCAGATGTTCGACGCAAGGCAGGGGGGGGCGCAGTTCGACCCCAGCTTGCGGGGCGGCTACCTTTTTAACACGACGATCGCGCGGGTTGCTGAGGTTGATGCGTTGTTGATCGTGGGCGCCAATCCGCGCGAGGATGCCCCCACCCTCAACGCGCGTGTGCGCCAAGCGTGGTTGCACGGGAAGTTGCGGCGCGCCTACGGCGTTGGTGTCCGTTGCGATCTGACCTATCCTTGTCATTGGCTGGACGACAAGCCGCAACGTCTGTTGAAGATCGCCGCCGGCAAGGACGGCGTTTTCGAGACGCTCTCGATGGCGAAGCGTCCGATGCTGATGGTGGGCTACGACGCCTTGGAACGCAGCGACGGCAAGGAGATTTGGCGCTTGTGCGGAGCGATTGCAGAGAAAGCCAAGATGGTGCGAGAAGATTGGAACGGCTTCAACCTTCTCCACCGTAGCGCGTCTGCGGTGGGTGCGAGCGAGCTTGGCTTCAACCGCGGTCTCGAAGGTGTTCAATCCTTGTTGGTCGCCATGGCGAAAGGCTGCGTCGATGTAACCTTCGTGATGGAGGCGGACGATTTCGATACGGAAGCCTTGGATCGATGCTTCACCGTGTATATCGGACACCACGGCGAGCGCACGGCGCAAGTTGCCGATGTGATTCTTCCTTCCGCCGCCTACACGGAAAAGAGCGGCACTTGGATCAACATGGAGGGGCGTGTGCAAAGAGGCTTCGCCGCGGTTTCTCCGCCGGGCAAGGCGCAAGCATCGTGGCGCATTCTGCGTGCCTTGTCCGAGACGCTGGGCGCAGCGCCTGCGTGGAACGATTTGCAAGGCTTGCGCGAGAATCTGACGAAGGAGCATCCTGAGCTTGGCGAGCAAGACCGTCCCTTGAAAGCGGCTTGGACAAGTCTTGGCAAGGCGGGCGCGTTGCGCGAGGAGGCGATCGTCGCACGATGCGACAACTACTACATGACGGATCCCGTCTCGCGCGCCTCGGAGACGATGTCCGCCTGCACACGCACACGCCGCGAACTCAGAACCGCGGCTTCCCGAACTTCGGCTTCCCAAGCCTCGCGCCCTTGACGACTTCGCCTTGATGCGTTCGCCCTTATGACTTCGTGATGACCTCGTTTGCTTTCGCCTCGCTTTGGCAGCAACATATTTTGCCGATGCTCTTGCTAGTTGCCCTCGCCGCTGCGGTCATGTTCGCGGTGGTGATCGCGGTCGCCTATCTGATTTATGCGGAGCGAAAAGTTTTGGGGTGGATGCAACGCCGCCGTGGTCCCAACACTGTGGGTCCCTTCGGATTGTTGCAACCCTTCGCCGATGCCTTGAAGCTAATTTTCAAGGAGCCCCTGCTGCCCTCAGGCGTCGATCGTATCGTCTTCTTGTGCGCGCCCGTTCTTACCTTCGCGCTCGCGCTGGGAGCGTGGGCGGTGATTCCGATCAGCGACGGAGTGGTGTTCGCCGATGTGAACGCAGGCATCCTCTACTTGTTCGCGCTCTCGTCGCTGGGTGTCTACGGCATCATGATGGGGGGATGGGCTTCGAACTCGCAGTACCCCTTCCTCGGCGCGATGCGCTCGGCGGCGCAGATGGTGTCGTATGAGATCGCTATCGGATTCGTCCTCGTCTGCGTCCTCGTGATGGCGGGCTCGCTCAACCTCAGCCGCATCGTCGAGGCACAACGTTCGCTGTGGTTCGTCGTGCCGCTGTTGCCGATGGCGGTCGTCTTCTTCGTTGCCGGGCTCGCCGAGACGAATCGTGCGCCTTTCGATCTTCCTGAGAGCGAAAGCGAGCTCGTGTCAGGGTTCAATGTCGAATACTCGGCGATGAGCTTCGCCCTCTTCTTCTTGGGCGAGTATGCCAACATGATTCTGATCGCCGCCTCGGCAACCCTCTTCTTCTTGGGCGGCTGGCTTCCGCCGATCAACGCCGAGCCCTTCGTCTCGATTCCGCCGCCCGTATGGTTTATGCTGAAGGTGTGCGCGCTCTTGTTCCTCTTCTTGTGGGTGAGGGCGACCTTCCCGCGCTATCGCTACGACCAGCTGATGCGCTTGGGATGGAAGATCTTTCTGCCGCTGACGCTGCTGTGGGTGGCGCTTGTCTCCAGCGTCGTTTATTTCTTCGATCTGCAACCCTGATCCACATCGCAACCCTGAGCCGTCATTAGCCATGTCCTTCTTTACCTTCTTTAACAAACACCTGCGTGCCTTCTTGTTGCAAGAGTTGTTGCAAGGGATGTGGCTTACGCTGCGCTCGATGTTTCGTCCGAAGCATACGCTGAACTACCCTTACGAGAAGGGTCCTCTCAGTCCTCGGTTTCGCGGTGAGCATGCGTTGCGGCGCTATCCGAACGGCGAGGAACGTTGTATCGCCTGCAAGCTTTGCGAGGCGGTCTGCCCTGCGCAAGCGATCACGATCGATTCGGAGCCGCGCGACGACGGCTCGCGCCGCGCGACGCGCTACGACATCGACATGACGAAATGCATCTACTGCGGCTTGTGTCAGGAAGCCTGCCCTGTAGACGCGATCGTCCAAGGTCCGAACTTCGAGTTCGCTACCGAGACGCGCGAAGAGCTGTTCTACGACAAACAAAAGCTTTTGGACAACGGAGATCGCTGGGAAGAAGCGCTGGCTGCCAATCTGAAGCGCGACGCGCCCTATCGCTAGTCTATGCTCGTTCCTTTCTCTCCGTTCCAGCTGACCGAAGGACTTGTCTTCTTCGCCTTCGCTACCGCGATCACGCTCTGTGCGCTTGGGGTCGTCGTCGTGCGGAATCCTGTCCATGCCGTGCTGCTGATGGTTGCAGCCTTCTTCTCTAGCGCGGCGCTCTTCGTCATGCAGGGCGCCGAGTTCCTCGGACTGCTGCTGATCATCGTCTATGTCGGAGCGATCGCTGTTCTCTTCCTCTTCGTCGTTATGATGCTCGACATTCGTTTCGTCGTAACCACAAGAAGCCGTCGCAAGCATGTGCCGCTCGCCGTCGTCGTTGCAGGCTTGTTGCTTGCAGAGTTCGCCGCCGTCGTCATGCTCGATACAACAAGATCGCAGCAGCAGGTCGCCAAACCCTCCCCCCCCCGCCCTCTGCTCGACAACACGACCGAGTTGGGGCTGCTCGTCTATTCCGACTATCTCGTCATTTTTGAAATTGCGGGCTTGCTGCTGCTGCTCGCCATGCTCGGTGCGATCGTGCTGACGCACCGCAAGCGCGAGGGTGTCGCGCGCCAAAATATCGCCGAGCAGTTGGATCGCAAAGAGAAAGCACGCTTGGTCAAGGTCGATTCGAAAGGCGGCGTTTAGAAATCATCGTGTCCGAATCTGTTTCTTCCGCGCTTCAGACCTTCTTGCCCGTAGGCTTGCCGCACTATGTGCTTTTGAGTTCGGCTCTTTTCGTGATCGGCATGCTGGGGCTTTTTTTGAACCGCCGCCATGTGATCGTCGTTCTGATGGCGATCGAGCTGTTGTTCTTGGCAGCCAGCATGAACTTCATCGCCTTTTCAACGGCGACGGGCGACTTGACGGGACAAGTGTTCGCCCTTTTCATCCTTGCCACCGCCGCCGCCGAGGTGACTGTGGGGCTTGCGATCTTGGTCGTCTACTACCGCAATCGCGCCTCGATTGCCATCGACGACATCTCCGCGCTCAAGGGCTGACGGCACGAGGAGACATAGGGAATCTATGCTTGCAGCCATCCCGCTTCTACCCCTTTTTGCGGCGCTGATCGTAGGCTTGTCCTCGCGGCGCATCGGCGATGCGCTCGCGCTGTTCGTCACCTGCCTCTTCATGCTTGTTGCCACCGTGATCGCGTTGCAGCTCTGCTTTTCCGTTGTTGTACAGGACACGGAGAAAACGATTGTGCTCGCGCCGTGGTTTTCTCTCGGCAGTTTTGAGGTCGCTTGGGCGATGCGCATCGACACGCTGTCGGCGGTCATGATGGCGGTAGTTTGTCTCGTCTCTACATTGGTGCATATCTATTCTGCGGGTTATATGCGCGGCGATGCCTCTCTGCCGCGCTTCATGGCGTACCTCAGCCTTTTCACCTTCTTCATGCTGGCGTTAGTTTCCGCCGACAACCTGTTGCAAATGTTTTTTGGCTGGGAGGGCGTCGGTCTGGCTTCGTACCTTCTGATTGGCTACTGGCATCACAAGGAGAGTGCTGCGCGCGCCGGCGTGAAAGCGTTTCTCGTCAATCGGATCGGCGACTTTGGCTTCGTTCTGGGGATCTGCGCCACCTATGCCATGTTCGACACTTTAGTTTTCAGCGAGATCTTCGCGCGCGTTCCCGAAGTGTTGGGGCGTGAGTTCTCGGTTTTCGGATGGAAGATCGAAGCTGTGACGGCGATCTGTCTCTTGCTTTTTGCAGGTGCGATGGGCAAGTCGGCGCAGCTGGGTTTGCACATTTGGCTTCCCGACGCGATGGAGGGACCTACGCCGGTGAGCGCGCTGATTCACGCAGCGACGATGGTCACGGCAGGCGTTTTCATGCTGTGTCGGATGTCGGGTCTCTTCGAGTATTCGGAAGACGCGCTGGCGATCATCACCTGCTTGGGAGCGGCGACGGCGTTGTTCGCGGCGACGGTTGCGGTTGTACAAAACGATCTGAAGCGCGTGATCGCCTATTCGACCTGTTCGCAGTTGGGCTACATGATCTTGGCGGTGGGCTTGTCGGCTTACGGAGCGGCGATGTTTCACTTGACGACGCACGCCTTCTTCAAGGCCTTGCTTTTCTTGGCGGCGGGCTCGCTGATTCACGCGCTCTCCGGCGAGCAGGACATGCGCAAGATGGGCGGCTTGCGAGCGATGGTTCCTCTGACTTACCTCCTGTTTTGGGTGGGCGTTCTGGCGCTTGCAGGCATTCCGATTCTTTCGGGTTTTTATTCTAAGGACATCATCATCGAGGCTGCCTGGACAAGCCACACGATCGTAGGCTTGTTCGCCTTTGTGCTTGCCAACTTGGGCGTTTTTCTGACCGCCTGCTACTCGACTCGCATGCTTGTGATGAGTTTTCACCACAGTCCTCGTTTCGACGAGAAAGTGATGACGCATGTTCACGAAGCGCCTCCTGTGATGTCGATTCCGTTGCTTCTGCTGGCTTGCGGCGCGATCGGCTCGGGGTTTCTTCTCAAGGAGATGTTTGTCGGAAACGGGTCGGAAGCCTTTTGGGGCGGCAGCCTTTTCGTCGAGGACTATCACACGGCGCTTTTGGACGCGCATCATGCGCCGCGCTGGGTTAAGTCCTTGCCCCTCTTCCTTGCCGTTTTGGGGATCGCCTTCGGGCTTTTGTGCTATCAGATTTTCACCACGCTCCCCGCGCGCCTCGCGCGTTTTTTTCGCCCGCTCTATCGCTTCTTGTGCGAGCAGTGGTATATCGATGCGCTGTATCGCCTTCTTTTCGTCAAGAGCGCCTTCGCTTTGGCGCGTCTTTTGTGGCAGGGCGGCGACATGAAGACGATCGACGCGTTCGGTCCCGACGGGTTCAGTGCCGTCGTGCGCTGGCTGGGAGGACGCTTCCGTCTCCTGCAAAGCGGCTATGTCTACCACTATGTTTTCGCCGTCGTGACGGGCGTGGTGTTGTTGGGCGCGTTTGCGGTGATACGCAACCTCTAGGCTGCAAGCGACGATGAACGACTGGCCTCTCCTTTCGACGATCATCTTCCTGCCGTTGCTGGGAGCGTTGCTGCTGACGCTCATCCGCGGACAGGACAAGGATGTCGCGCTTGCCGCGAAAGCGACGGCTCTGTGGGTTGCGATGTCGACCTTCCTTCTGACACTCGTGCTTTGGTATGCTTTCGATCCTCGACAAGAGGGCTTCCAATTCGCCGAATCGAGCGTGTGGATCGCCGAATCGGGCATCGGCTATCGAGTGGGCGTCGATGGGATTTCTCTGTTCTTCGTGGTGCTTGCAAGCTTTCTCACGGTGCTGTGCATTCTTGCGAGCTGGCGTTCGGTTGCCAAGCGCGTGCGCGATTTCATGGCGGCGTTTTTGGTGTTGGAAAGCCTTTCCTTGGGCGCCTTCTTGGCGACCGATACGGTCCTGTTCTATCTGTTTTTTGAGGGGGTACTGTTGCCGATGTTCTACATCATCGGCGTTTGGGGGGGCGAGCGGCGCATCTACGCAGCGTTCAAATTTTTTCTCTACACGCTGCTCGGCTCGCTGCTGATGTTGCTCTCGATTCTCTCTCTGACTTGGATCGGGGGAACGACCTCCTTCTCGGAGCTCATGCAGACAGAGTTTTCGCCCGCCTTGCAGAAGATTCTGTGGCTGGGCTTCTTCGCCTCGTTTGCGGTGAAGACGCCGATGTGGCCTTTTCACACATGGCTTCCCGACGCGCATGTCGAGGCGCCTACGGCGGGCTCTGTCATGCTTGCCGGACTGCTGTTGAAGATGGGGGGCTACGGCTTCTTGCGTTTCTGCCTTCCGATTCTTCCCGATGCCTCGCAGTTCTACGCGCCGTTGGTGTTCGTTCTCTCTGCGATCGCGGTCGTCTATGCGTCGTTGGTCGCCCTTGTGCAGACGGACATCAAAAAGCTGATCGCCTATTCTTCGGTCGCCCACATGGGCTTTGTGACGGCGGGTCTTTTCGCCGACAACGCGCAGGCGCTCTCTGGCGCGGTGATGCAAATGATCAGCCATGGACTTGTCTCGGCGGCGCTCTTTCTGTGCGTCGGCATTCTTTACGAACGCGCCAAGACGCGCGACATCGGTGCGTTCCGTGCTGTCGTGCAGCCGATGCCCGTCTATGCGCGCTTGACGATGGTGTTCATGCTCGCGTCGATCGGTTTGCCCGGCACCAGCGGATTCGTCGGAGAGATTTTGACGCTACTCGGCGTGTTTCGCGCTTCGCCCGCCACCGCCTGGGTTTTGGCGCTCGGCATGATCTTGGGTGCCGGCTACATGCTCCATCTCTATCGCCGCGTCTTCTTCGGCGCAAGCGAAGCCAAGCCCGCCGCGCTTTATGATTTGCATCTACGCGAGAATGTCATTCTCACTTCGCTGGTGCTACCCGTCCTTTGGATCGGTTTGTATCCGATGCCCTTTTTGCGCATCGTCGCGTTGCCGCTAGCGCCGATCTTGGGAGCTGCTGCACCCTGATGAGCGAAGTGTTGGCAGCCCTGTGGTTTTCGTTGGGGGTGGAGCTCGTCTTGGCGTGCGCTACGTTGTTGCTGTTGCTGCTCGGATTGTTGCTACCTGAAAGAAATTCGGCACGGCTCGTCTGCTACTTGAGCATCCTGTTGCTGGTCGCGCTTGCAGCCCTGTTGCTGTGGAGTCGTCAGGACTGGCGCTTTTCCAACGAATCTTTTTCCAGTGAGCCCGCGGTGACGGCGGTGGCGAGCTTGATCGACCGTCATTTTCGGCTGGATGCGTTCGCGTTGTTCGGCAAAGTTCTCATTTTGCTGACGACCGCCTGCGTGCTTGTGATTGGACAGGTTTTTGTCCGCCACGAAGCTGTTTCGAAAAGCCTGTACCGCTTCGAGTATGTGATCGTCGTGCTGCTTGCAACGCTTGGCATGTGTCTTATGGTCTCGGCGCAATCGTTGCTGGCACTGTATGTTGGCTTGGAGTTGCAAAGCCTCGCGCTCTACATCTGCGCCGCGTTTCAACGCGACAATCTGCGCAGCAGCGAGGCGGGACTGAAATACTTCATGCTGGGAGCGCTCTCTTCCGCCTTGCTGTTGTTCGGCTGTTCGCTGCTCTACGGCAGCGTGGGGGCGATCGATTTCGCCTCGATCTCGTCAGCCAGCCTTTCCGGCGAATCCTCGCTGATGCTACAGGTCGGCATGGTTCTGACGCTGTCTGCGATCGCCTTCAAGATCTCCGCCGTGCCCTTCCACATGTGGACGCCCGATGTCTACGAAGGCGCGCCCAGCTCTACGGTCGCCTTCTTGGCGACCGCCGCGAAGGTTGCTGCGCTCGCGTTGCTCATGCGCCTGCTCGTCGAAGCCTTCCTGCCGCTGAGCGAGGCTTGGCAACCGATTCTCGCCCTGCTCGCGCTCGCCTCGATGCTGCTGGGCGCGCTGGCAACCCTGCCGCAGAGCAACCTCAAACGCTTCGTCGCCTACAGCGCGATCACGCACATCGGCATCCTGCTGATCGGCTTTGCAACGGCGACGCCTGAGGGCATGCGGGCGGTGTTGTTCTATTTGAGCATCTACATGACGATGACCCTCGGACTTTTCGCCGTGCTGCTCGCTATGCGCAACGCAGGACAGCCAAGCGAACGTTTGTACGACTTGAGCGGCTTGTCGCACACGGATCCGAAAGCCGCACTCGCGCTCTCCGTGTTGATGTTCTCGATGGCGGGCTTGCCGCCGTTCGCGGGCTTCTTCGCCAAGTTCTATATCTTCCTCGAAGCATTGCGCTCCGACCTTGCGTGGCTCGCGCTGTGCGGCGTTGTAGCCAGCGTCGTCAGCGCCTTCTACTACATTCGTATCGTCAAGGTCATGTACTTCGACGAGCCGCAAGAACAGGTGACCCTACGAGGACGCAGCAACCGATGGATCCTCTACGGCGCGGCGGTCGCGGTCGTGGTGCTGACGCTTTCTCCGTCGTGGCTTTTGCAACAAAGCGAACAAGCCGTACGCGTGCTGTTTGCGTTGTAAGCAGGCGTTCGTGTTTGTCCACCTCCCCGCCGTCGATTCGACGAACGCCGAAGCCAAACGGCGAATCTTGCGCGGCGAAGGGGCGCACGCCGACACGATCCTTGCCGACGAGCAGACGCACGGGCGCGGACGACGCGATCATGCATGGATGTCTCCGCTCGGCAACTTGTATTTTTCGCTGATCGTCGTCCCGCGTCTGCCGGAAACGGCGTGGGCGCGTTATTCGCTGTTGAGCGCGGTGATTCTGTCGCGCGTCTTGGGTTCGGTCGTCGAGCCGGACAGGTTTAAGTTCAAGTGGCCGAACGACGTGTTGATCGACGAGCGCAAGGTTTCAGGCTTGCTCATCGAGGCGTTCCACCACGAGAGGCAGCCTTTTTTGATCATCGGCGTCGGCGTGAATATCTTGCATCACCCTCTCGACAGCGCTTTTCCCGCGACAAGCTTGGCAGCTTGCGGAGTTGGCGACATCCTGCCTGACAGGCTTTTGCAACGTTTCATGACGGAGTTCGATGTGTTGTGGCAGGCTTTCCAAGTCGAGGGTTTTGCCGTCTTCTACCGACGCATCGAAAAGCAGCTGTACGGACTGGGAAGAAGGGTGTGCCTTGCCTTGTCGGAAGAACGACACGTCGAGGGATTGTGTCGTGGCATGGACGAGGAGGGACAGCTCCTTTTGGAGGACGACAACGGCGTTCGCCGAAGCTACGCGAGCGGCGATGTTCTCGCCGTGCGTCCTCGATTCTGACGGGTGGGTAATCTGCTTGCCATCGATGTCGGCAACACGCACGGCGTCGTTGCTGTTTGCGACCCTGCGGGTGCGCGCATCGAGCATCGCTGGCGCTTCTCGTCGCGTATCGAGCGCACGGCGGAAGAGTATGCCGCTTGGCTGCAAAGCATGTTCGCGCTTGTCGATCTTTCTCCGCGTGCGATCGAGCGCATCGTCTTGGCGAGCGTGGTGCCCCAGCTGACGGCTCCTCTTGCGCAGACGGGACGGCTTTTTTTGAAGCGGGATGCCGAGCTTGTGCAGGGGCGCGACATTCCGCTTGCAACGAGTGTGGGGAATCCTGATGAGATCGGGGTCGATCGTCTGATCAACGCCTTTGCGGCGAAGGAAAAGTACGGTGCGCCCGCCGTTATCGTCGACTTCGGCACGGCGACGACCTTCGATCTGCTCGACGCCCAAGCGCGCTACATCGGCGGTGCGATTGCCCCCGGCATCGAGATTTCGCGCGACACGCTTGTCTCGCGCACGGCGCGCCTTCCTGCGATCGATCTCTGCCCGCACCCCGAGCCCTTCGGCACGGACACGATCTCCGCGATGCGCGCGGGATTCTATTGGGGGTGGATCGCGCTAGTCGAGGGCATGTGCGCACGCCTCACGCGCAGGCTTTCGGAATCTCCCTCGTCGGTCGCGACGATCGCAACGGGAGGATTTGCCGCCCTGCTCCAAGCCGATTGCCCCCAGCTTCGCCACATCGATACGGACCTCACCATCGAAGGATTGATGCGCTTGCCGTCTGCCCATACCCCAGTCTCGTCGACGTGACCGAGCTTGTGCCGCGCAAGGGGGAGGTGTTGTTCGTCCCCTTGAGCGGTTGCAACGAGGTCGGACGCAATCTGACGCTGTACGGTCACGACGGTGCGTGGCTCGTCGTAGACTGCGGCATCGGCTTCCCGCCCGCCGACCTGCAGGGCGGTATCGAGGCGATCTTGCCGAACCCCGACTTCCTCTATCGCAACGCCGCCGCCATTCGCGCGCTGGTGATCACGCACGCGCACGAGGATCATTTGGGCGCCGTCCCCTATCTTTGGGGCGAGCAGCTGCGTTGTCCTGTCTTCGCCCCTCCCTTTGCAGCAGCGTTGTTGCACAAAAAGTGGCAGCGCATGGGAGAGTTCTTCGGCAAGTTCGAGCGCGCACGTTCGACGCTTGCGATCAACACCTTCGCGCTTGGCGAGCGCTTCTCTATCCCCCCCTTTCACATCACGGCTGTGCCTGTAACGCACTCCGTGCCTGATTCTTGCGCCTTGTGTATCGAGACCTCGTGCGGCATCGTCCTCCACAGTGGCGACTGGAAGCTGGATGCCACTCCCGTGATCGGCGCTGCGAGCGACGAAGGACTGTTCGATCAAGCTGAGAGCCTTGCCAAGAAAGAACAGCTACCCTTCCTCGCCATGATGGGCGATTCGACCAATATGTTCGCCGACGGCGCTTCCGGCGACGAAGCCTCGACACAACCCGCCTTCGAAAGCCTGTTTTGCAAACCCTATCGGCGAATCGTTGTCACCCTCTTTGCCTCGAACGTCGCGCGCATCCTCTCTGTCGCCCGCGCGGCGAAAGCCTGCGGACGAAGGCTCTCCATTGCAGGCAGCGCGCTCCATCGCATGACCGAGATCGCGCGTTCTTGCAACTTGTTGCAAGAGTTGAGCGGGGAGACGCTGGACGCAAAACTACCCGCAGAACGATCGGTGTTGCTGGCGACAGGGTCTCAGGGCGAGATCGGATCCTTCATGCATCGCTTGGCGCACGGCAGCGGATTTTTGACGCGCGGCGATGTCGCCGTTTTTTCCAGTCGCACGATCCCTGGCAACGAGACCGCCGTTGCCAGAATCAAGAACGCGCTGACACGAAGGGGGGTCGAGATCATCGACCACAACATTCTGCCCGCGCTGCATGTCTCAGGACACGCAACAGGGGAGGAGGCGGAGAAAGTCTATCGCAGGCTGCGTCCGCAGTGGTTCGTGCCGATTCACGGCGAAGCGCGTCATCTGAAAGAAAACGCGCGCCGCGCAGAGAAGGCAGGGCTGAAGACGCGCGTCGTCACCAACGGGCAGGGCTTGCGCTTCCAACGCAATGCCCAACGCAACGCTCATGGAGTTCTGTGCGAAAACCTCTCCGCCGTGCTGCCTGCCGAAGAGCAGTATCTCGAACGCAGCAACGACAAACCGCGATGGCTGCCGCAGGGCGACAAGGGTCTCAAAGAACGCCGCAGACTTGCGGAAGAGGGAGCGTGCACTTGTGTGCTCTCGCTAGACGCGTCGAACGCGAGGGGCAACGAAAACATTTCGGAAGCGCACTTCCTCGTCTTCGGCGACAAAAGACTCGAAGACTTGCTCGAACAACAAGGACGAGCCTTGCTGGCAGACGCGTTCGACGCGCTCGATGCACGCGCAGAAAGAAGAGGCAAACGCTCCGCTTCCTCCCGCGGAGAGGACGACTTCGACGCTTCCTCCAAGGACAAGTTGCTTGCGCGTGCTTTCGCAAAGCAGCTCGCCAAAGCGACGGGACGACGCCCGCTCGTCAAGATGCTCGTCAAGAGACGCTGAGCTTCTCCTTAGTCGACATCTCGCTTCACGGCGTGGAGACGCAACTCTGCAACATACGCTTCCATCGCGCGTCGCTCTTGCGCACACCACTGGGCGGCGGCGCGTGCGAAGACGGGATCAGAAAAAAAATGCACGCTGGAGAGAAGCACAGGATCGAAGCCGCGCGGAAGCTTGTGGCTCACGCCTTGCGTTCCCGCCTCCACGCGCGCCAAGCCGCGCTCCAAAGCGAAGACGATCGACTGGTAGTAGCAAGTTTCGAAATGCAGGCAGGGAACATAGTCCGCAGCTCCCCAGTGCCGTCCGTAGAGGGCTTGTTCGTCGAAAAAGCTCAAGGCAACCGAGCGCACTCTGCCTTCCTGCTCGCCTACGACCAGTAGCGTTCTGTTCGCCAAATTTTCGTTGTCGCCGATGCCCTGTGCGAAGAAATCGCGCGTGAAGTAAGGATAGCCCCATTTGCGCGCGTAAGTTGCGCAGTAAAGACGATAGAAGGCATCCCATAAAGCGTCCGCTTTCTCGCCGCAGAGGTCTGCGCCGCTCAAGCGACGGAAACGAAAGCCCTTTCGTTGTAAGACAGCGCGTTCTTTGCGGATCGTCTTGCGGCGCGAGCGCGGGAGCTCTTGCAAAAAATTGTCGAAATCGCCGTAGCCTCGGTCGTGCCAATGGCACTGAAGGTTCCATCTTTTTGCAAACCCTTCCTCTTCGGCAAGGCGCGCCTCTTCGTTCGGCACGAAGTTGAGATGCAGCGACGACATGCCCTCCTTGCAACAGAGAGCCTTCGCATGAGACAGCAAGGCGCGCTTTTGGCGGTTGTCAAAGGCGAAAAGCTTCGGCAGACGCACGGGGGTGAAGGGCACGGCGGAGACGAGCTTCGGATAGTAGGAGGCATTCTTGAAGTGCTGCCAGCTTTCGGCGAACATCGGATCGAAGACATACTCGCCCATACCATGGCTTTTCTGCCACAGGGGCAAGGCTGCTACGATCTTGTGTTGTTCTTTGAGGACGAGAAATCGCATCTGCCAGCCACTGTGCGCGCCTGTCGAGCGCGAGGTTTCCAGCGCTTGGACGAAGTCGTAGTGCCAAAAGGGCGATGTTCCTTTCGGCAGCTTGTCCCATTCGCTCTGCGCGATTTCTTCGATCGTGCGTACAAGGTTAACTTTCACGGCTGTCCTCGCTGGCTACCTCGTTGGATGCTTCGTTGCTGTGCGTGTTTTTTTGCATCGGGGCAGTATCCCTCTTACAAGAGAATTGACAAGCGTGCGAGAAAGCCGAGAATATCCCTTATGGGCTACCTTAGGGACAAGACCTGCGATCCCTTTCGCCAAGAGAAGGCGCTTTTGATGCGGTGCATGCTAAAGCATGTGCCTCGCTGGGGATGGAGCAAAGCCGCCTTGTTGCGCGCAGCAGAGGAGGGGGGCGTTGACGACGCAGAGCTGATTTTTGCATCGGCGCGTGCTTACGACTATGTCTGCGCTGCTTTCGATACGGGCGAGCAGCAGCTTGCGGCGGACTTGCAAAAAGCGCAGCAGGAGGAGGCCTGGTCAAGCCTTGCCGTTCGAGAGAAGGTCGCGCGCGGCGTGAGGTTGCGCCTTGAGCCTTGGAGCGAGGAGCGTCCTGCTTTTCGTCGAGCTGTGCCTATCGTGATGCAGCCGCAACACTTGCTCCACACGACGCGCTACCTCTACGAAACTTTGGATACGATTTGGCGTGCTGCAGGAGATCGTTCGGTCGACCACAACTTCTATACGAAGCGTGCGATTCTCGCGCTCGTCTATGTGCCGACCCTTTTCTTTTGGCTTGGAGATCGCTCCGAGGAATGCGCCGAGACTTGGATCTTCTTGGCAAAGCGAATCGATCAAGCTTTGCTGCTCGGAAGAAGGGTGGGAAAACTCTCTGTGAAATCTTTTCGCAAGCCTTTTTGTCGGGGAAGGGATCCTGGCACGGACAGCAGAGCGCCTTGGGAGCGGTTGCGTTTGGCAGCAGCTTTGTTGCGCGCGACTTTCGTGAAGGGGAAGATGCACGCCAAACCTTGACGCGGGGTGAGGCGCATCGTGATGACTCCTCACACCATCGACCAATTCTACGCGCGTCTGCAAGCCGCGACCCCGCACCCGCGCGGCGAGCTGCGCTGGCATAACCCCTACACGCTGCTCGTTGCCGTGATTCTCTCTGCGCAAGCAACCGACCGCAGCGTCAACAAGGCAACCACCTCCCTCTTCGAGAACATCCGTACGCCCGAAGACATGCTCGCGCTCGGCGAGAGTACGCTGACAGAACACA
This sequence comes from Alphaproteobacteria bacterium, assembly GCA_014237925.1. Classification (GTDB taxonomy): domain Bacteria; phylum Pseudomonadota; class Alphaproteobacteria; order JABAAW01; family JABAAW01; genus JABAAW01. The sequence goes on along the minus strand of JABACB010000004.1, from coordinate 7,661 downwards.
TCCGTTCGATCGGATTGTTCCGCACCAAAGCGCGCAACATCTTGGCAAGCAGCCGCCTTCTCGTCGAACGACACAACAGCCTCGTTCCGC
>JABACB010000004.1:4594-7450 GCA_014237925.1 Alphaproteobacteria bacterium | reverse complement strand
TCGCAGCGGTCTTGCCCGCGGCAAGACGGTGCTAGCCGTCGAAAACACGCTGGAGGCGCGCACGCCACAGAGGTTTCGCAAAAACGCGCACCATTGGCTCATCCTGCACGGACGCTACACCTGCAAGGCACAAAAACCACGCTGTCCTCAGTGCTGCGTCCGAGATTTGTGCGAATGGGAACAGAAGAGGACGGGGGAGGCGTGATGCCCGATTCAAATCAAGGCTTCGACTTCCTAGCCACGATCTCGTCCGTCAAAACTCGCTCGTCAGAGATTGGCTACCAGAACTCGCTTTTCAGAGCTCACTTTTCAGAGCTCACTTTTCAGAGCTCGCTTTTCAGAACTCGTTTGTCAGGGTTTGCCCGCGCTTGCCCGCGCTTGCCCGCGCTTGTCAGTAACCCGCCTTCTCGCGCTTCTTGCGCTGAAATTTGCGTGTACGCCGCAACGATTCGGCTTTCTCGCGCACGCGCTTTTCCGACGGCTTTTCAAAAAACCGCTTCATCTTGACTTCGCGCAGAACGCCTTCGCGCTGAAGCTTCTTCTTCAGAACACGATGCGCCTGCTCTACATTGTTGTCACGAACGATAACCTGCATGGAAAACTCTTCTTGCTGGGCAAAACGGAAAGACGGAGAACCGCTCCGTCTTCATTCTAGCACAAAACGCATCCGTGCATGCTCTTTTTTCTTGAATCGACGATAGCGGAATGCCATGCTGTGCGGGCTTGGTGATGCAGGCTTGCGGGCGCAGGCTCAACATTTGTTTATCCTTTTGGACTCCCCTTTTGGCGAAAGAAGAACCCCTGCAAATCGAAGGCGTCGTCACCGAAATCCTGCCTAACGCTATGTTTCGCGTGCAACTGGACGGCAACGAGCATAACATTTTGGCACACACTTCGGGCAAGATGCGCAAGAGCCGCATTCGCGTGCTGATCGGCGACCGCGTGACCGTCGAAATGACACCCTACGACTTGACCAAAGGCAGGCTGGTCTATCGTCAAAAATAATTGCAACAAAAATAGTTGCGACAAAAACAATTGTGGCAGAAATCGCCGCGCATCGCGCGGGCAATGCGAGCAAATTGAGGCGGGATATTGTTTCGCTGTATCTTTCGCCATGTCATTTTTCTATGTTGTTTCGCCATGTTGTTTCTCTATCGTACGGTGAGCGCGGCGGCGGCTTTTGTTGTACGACCGCTGTTGTTCGTGCTTGCCGCCAAAGAAGGCTTGAAACAAGGGATGGAACAACCTCTGCGCCGTGCCCGCGAGCTCGCCGCTATCCCCACCCAGCAACCCCCTCGAACGCGTAACAAGAACTCTCCTCTCTTGTGGCTGCACGGCGTCGACATCGGCGAGGCACAGGTGGCGCTGAGGCTGGCTCAAGACTTGTGGCACGAGCGTGCGCGCATGCGCGTCTTGATCACCACCACCTCCCGTGCGGCGGCGGAGCTAGTTGCCAAAAACGCCGAGAGCAGGTTGCAGCATCAGTTCGCGCCGCTCGATTGCAGGGCATGGTGGCAACGTTTCCTACGACACTGGCGACCCGCGCTCGCCGTGCGTTGTGAAAACGAATTCTGGCCGAACAGCATGATCGAAACAAGGCGATGCTGCCCGCTGCTGTTTGTCCAAGCTAGGATGTCGGAAAAAAGCTTTCGACGATGGCAAACCTTCTCGAAACTCGCCTTGTCCTTCGAACGCGGCATCGCAGCGCGCACGATGCGCAACATCGATTTGGCGCTGTGTCAGGACGAGGCTTCTGCTCGCTTCCTGCAAGCACTCGGCGCACAGAAGACGAAGGTCGCGGGCAACCTCAAGAGCCTGCCCGCACCCCGCACGATCTCTGATGACAGCGAACGCTGGTTTCACGACCTGCTCGCGCACAAGACGCTGTGGATTGCAGCCAGCACGCACGCGCCCGAAGAGCAAGGCGTCCTCGACGCGCATCGCAGCTTGCGTTGCGCTCACCCTGAGGCGCTCTGCGTCGTCGCTCCGCGCTACCTCGAACGCGTGCCTGCCATCGCGCGACGATTGACCGAACAGGGCGAAACCTTTCAGCTGCGCTCGCACAAACCCTCTGCGCTGAATGCCTCCTTTTTCCTGCTCGATTCCTTCTTGGAACTCAACAGCCTCTACCGATGGGCGCGCGTCGTCTTCGTCGGAGGAACGCTCGCTTGCAAAGGCGGACACAACCTTTTCGAACCCGCACGACACGGCTGTCGAATCTTGCACGGACCCAACTTGCACAACACGCACGCTCCCGTGTTGAAAAAATTGCAGCTCACGCAAGAAGTGTCGGATGCCCGCGACCTCGCCTTGCGTCTGCGACAGGAATTCGACAAAAGCAACGACGATGCGAAAGAAAGGCGCAGAAAAAAAGAGGCGCAAATGGCCATCGAACGCCATCATAAAAATTTGCGTGCGAATGTGCTAGAATCCTTGGAGCCTTATCTGGCAACCCTCGACACAACTTGAATCGAACGACATGCCCGACGCTCGCTCTCCTGACACCTTGTCGCGCCAGCAACGCGAAGCGATCGAGGCTGCCGTCTTTCGGCGTTTCGTTACGCATTTGCGCAAGCGCACCGATGTGCAGAACATTGATTTGATGACCTTGGGCGGCTTTTGCCGCAACTGCCTTTCCAAGTGGTTTTGCGAGGAGGCGGAGAAAAGCGGTGTCGCGCTCGACTATGAGGCGGTGCGCAGCGACATTTACGATATGCCCTATTCCGAATGGAAAAAACGCTATCAAAAATAATTTGCAAAAATAATTTGCAGAAGTAATTTGCAGAAGTCATTTGCAGAAGTAATTTGCGAAAGTGGCTTTCCATGCGCGGACAATCCTTATTTTCAGTTTGTCGG
>JABACB010000004.1:0-4495 GCA_014237925.1 Alphaproteobacteria bacterium | reverse complement strand
TCGCAACGCTTAAACTCCTAAAAATTCTTGCCTCCCCCTTGCAATCGGCAAAACAAACCCCATCTATAGAACAGCGTCCCGAAGACACTATCTCCCACAGGAATACCATGAGCAAAATCATCGGCATCGATCTTGGCACCACGAACTCCTGCGTCGCCGTCATGGAAGGCTCGCAAGCGAAAGTCATCGAAAACGCAGAAGGCAGAAGAACCACCCCCTCCGTCGTCGCCTTCACGAAAGACAAGGGACAACTCGTCGGCGAGCCCGCGAAACGACAGCTCGTCACGAACCCCGACAACAGCTTCTACGCGATCAAACGCCTGATCGGGCGCTCCTTCGACGACAAAACCCTGGAGAAAGAAGAGACCTCGTTGATCTCGTACAAAATCGTCAGGGGCGACAACGACGACGCTTGGGTGGAATCACAAGGCAAAAAGTACGCGCCCTCGCAAATCAGCGCCTACATCCTGCAAAAGATGAAAGAAACGGCGGAATCCTACTTGGGCGAGAAAGTCGGCAAAGCCGTCATCACCGTGCCAGCCTACTTCAACGACAGCCAGCGCCAAGCGACGAAAGACGCAGGAAAGATCGCCGGACTGGAGGTGATGCGCATCATCAACGAACCGACCGCCGCCGCGCTCGCCTACGGACTCGACAAGAAAAAGAACGGCACGATCGCCGTCTACGACTTGGGCGGCGGAACCTTCGATGTTTCGATCCTAGAGATCGGCGACGGCGTCTTCGAAGTCAAAGCAACGAACGGCGACACGCAACTCGGCGGCGAAGACTTCGACCACGCCCTCATCAACTACCTCGCCGACGAGTTCCAAAAAGAAAACGGCATCGATCTGCGCAAAGACCGCGTGCCGCTACAACGCCTGAAAGACGCCGCCGAAAAAGCCAAGATCGAACTCTCCTCGACAACACAGACCGAAGTCAGCCTGCCCTTCGTCACCGCAGACCAGGCAGGACCGAAGCACCTCAACATCAATCTCACGCGCGCCAAGCTCGAATCGCTGGTCGAAAGCCTCATCGAACGCACCATCCAGCCCTGCAAAGCGGCGCTCAAGGATGCCAACCTTAAAGCGTCCGAAGTCGGAGAGGTCGTCCTCGTCGGAGGCATGACGCGCATGCCGAAGGTCTTCGAAACCGTCAAAAACTTCTTCGGAAAAGACCCCCACAAGGGCGTCAATCCCGACGAGGTCGTCGCAACAGGAGCCGCCATCCAAGGCGGCGTGCTCGGCGGAGATGTCAAGGATGTCCTCCTGCTCGATGTGACCCCCCTCAGCCTCGGAATCGAGACGCTCGGCGGCGTCTTCACAAAACTGCTCGAACGCAACACCACCATCCCCACAAAAAAATCCCAAGTCTTCTCGACCGCAGAAGACGGACAAGCCGCCGTCACCATCCGCGTCTTCCAAGGCGAGCGCAGCATGGCCGCCGACAACAAGCTGCTCGGACAATTCGACCTCGTGGGAATCCCGCCCGCACCGCGAGGCATGCCGCAGATCGAAGTCGTCTTCGATATCGACTCGAACGGAATCGTGCAAGTCTCCGCGAAAGACAAAGCAACAGGAAAAGAGCAGCAGATCAACATACAGCCCTCAGGCGGACTCTCCAAAGACGACATCGAACGCATGCTCAAAGAAGCCGAGCAAAACGCCGAAGAAGACAAGAAACGCCGCGAGAAGACCGAACTGAAAAACACCGCCGAAGCCCTCGCGCACACGACCGAGAAAAACCTCAAAGAACACGGAGAGGCGCTGGGCGCAGACGACAAGGAAAAAATCGAACAGGACTTGAAAAACCTCCGCGAAACGCTCGAAACCGACGATGTCGATGCCATTCAGGAAAAAAGCGCAACCCTCGCACAATCCGCAATGAAACTCGGCGAAGCCGTCTACAAAGCTTCGCAACAAAACGAGCAGAGCGCACAAGACGAAAGCCCGCCTTCCGATGCCGACGAAGACACCAAGGGGGCAGAAGAGAAAAAAGAAAAGGTCTTGGAAGCCGAGTTCAGCGAGGTCGAAGACCCGTCCGACAGCGACAGCAAGCAGGATCCCGACGACAAAAAATCTTGACCATGCCTGCAACACAGGACTTCGCAGCCGGATGCGTTTCTTCTCGCTTCGCGTTGCTTGGGCTAGAAGATTCGAACTAATGGCTTCGAGCCAAAAACTCGCGGGCTAAGGGTTGGATGGCAAAAAGCTACTACGACATTCTCGGCGTGTCGCGCGAGGCGGACACGGATGCCATCAAGCGCGCCTATCGTGCGCTCGCAATGAAGCACCACCCTGACCGCAACCCCGGCGACAAAAAGTCCGAGCAAGCCTTCAAGGAGGCGACCGAGGCTTACGAGGTTTTGGGCGACGAGAAGAAACGTCCTGCTTACGACCGCTACGGTCACGAGGCTTTCCAAAACAGCGGGGGCGCGGGAGGAGGAGCGCGTTCGACAAGCGGCGGCTTCGGCGACATCTTCGAGGACATGTTCAGCGAGTTCGCCGACATCATGGGAACAGGCAGAAGGGGCGCGCAACAGCGAGGCGTGCGCCATGGCGCCGATCTCAGGGTAGATGTGGATCTTTCGTTGGAAGAATCCTTTTACGGCACACAGAAGACGATCGAGGTCACAGCTCCCATCGCTTGCGAGAGTTGCAGCGGAAAGGGGTCGCGGTCGGGACGCGGCGCACAGCCTTGCAGCGAGTGCGACGGCACAGGCACGCTCAGAGTCCAGCAGGGCTTTTTCACGCTGGAGCATACCTGCAGGCGATGTCAGGGTAGCGGGCGCGTGATCGCCGACGCTTGCAGGCGATGTCAGGGTAGCGGACAGATGCGGGGGCGCAGTCGAGTTTCGGTGAAAATCCCTCGCGGCGCAGACAACGGCACGCGCATTCGCGTCAGCGAGAAGGGAGGATTCGCCGGCGCGATGGGGGGAAAGAACGGCGACTTGTATATCTTTGTGCGTATCGACATTCACCCAATCTTTCAACGCGAGCATAATACGATCACCTGCAGGTTGCCTGTTTCGATGACAGCCGCAGCGTTGGGACGTTCGATCACGCTTCCTTCGATTGACGGAGGGAAGGTTTCGTTGAAGGTTCCGGCGGGCAGTCAGACGGGCGATCGTTTCCGCTTGCGTGGCAAGGGGACTTATTCGTTGCAGAGCGCAATGCGCGGCGACATGATCGTAGCACTTGAGATAGAAATTCCGAGAAACTTGAGCGAGCGGCAACGCAGCTGTCTGGAGGATTTCGAGAAGGAAGAGAAGAAGACGCAGAATCCTGAGAGCGAAAGCTTTCTTTCACGGGTCGGAGAGTTTTGGAAGCGGAGCAAACGCGCTTCGTGAGCATGTTGTTTTCACATCTTTATGGTTCACTTTTTTCTTGTTGAGGACTGATGACTTCTTCGGACGATAACAACAATGTTTCTGGCGTGCATGCTGGGGGCGAGGCTTCTTCTGGTAGCAAGGCTGGCGACAGGGGGAGCGACAGGGGGAGCGACAGGAGGGGTGGCGACAAAGTTGGCGACAAGGTTTCCAGCGATGCTTCTTCTTCGGCAAGGGAGGGGGCGATGAGTGCGGAGGAGGCATTGATTACGCAGGTAGCGAGGGAAGCAGAGGCGGAGAAAGCCAAAGCTGCGGCTGGAACTGACGGTGGGGCTAACGGTGGAGACGAGGCTTCGGCTGAGGGTAATGGGGGAGGCGAGAAAGATGGGGAGCTGGGACTTGAGGGGCTTGAGGCGCAAGTTTTAGATTTGGAGGATCGATTGTCTCGTGCTTTGGCGGAGGTAGAGAATTCGCGGCGGAGGTTTGAGCGGGATCGTGCTGATGCGTTGCGTTATGGTGCTTCGAAGTTAGCGACGGACATCTTTGAGGTTGCGGACAATTTGCGGAGGGCTTGTGGATTTGTTTCTGCGGAGGCTCGTGCGGGGGATGTTAATTTACGGAATCTTGTTATTGGAATTGAGATGACGGAGAAGATATTGGAGGATTCGTTTGTTCGTCATGGGATTGTTGTGATTGATCCTGGGGTAGGTTCGGAGTTTTCTGCGGAGGAGCATCAGGCGGTATCGGAGGTTGAGAGTAGAGATATAGAGGAGGGATGTGTTGTTGAGGTTGTTTTGCGGGGGTATCGGATGGGGAATCGTCTTTTGCGTCCTGCGCAGGTTATCACCGCAAAACGAGATGGAGCGGAGACAGCAACAGGGGCGCAACCCTCCCAAGAAAAAGAGAAAGAAACGGAGAATGAAGAAGAGAAGGGGAGAGGGGAGAAAACGGATTGATGGCAGATGTGTTTTGATGGATAGAGACGCAAGACGCGCAACCCGTAGGGGGTTGCGAGGCTTGCGCATAGGGAGCGCGAGGGACGCAGTCCCTCGCAAAAGACCCCGCGTCAGCGGGCGCGCTGTGCGCGCGTTTTGTGACTGAAAACTTGGGTATGGAAAGCGCTATCGCGCTCGCTCGCGGCGGGCTTTTGCGGGGGAACTTCGTCCCCCC
>JABACB010000049.1 GCA_014237925.1 Alphaproteobacteria bacterium | reverse complement strand
TTGTCTCTTCAGGCGCGCGCAAATAACCCCGCGTCACATTCTCGCCACGAACCCAAATCTCCCCCTCCTCTCCCTCCCCAACAAACCCCTCATCACCATTCCCAGCCGCAGAAGCGTCCCCAATCGCCACCTCGTTGCCCCAAGCAATCCCTGCAGAACCCGCCTTGCGCTCCAACGGAGGTAGAGGATTCGCCGTGATCTGAGAACCCGTCTCCGTCAATCCCAAACTCTCGATCAGCGGAACGCCAAAACGACCCTCGAACATACGAAGCGTCTCAGGCGGCAACGGCGAAGACGCAGAGCGCACGAATCGCAACCCGCTCGCTTTCTTCCTGCTCGCTTCCTGCCTGCTCGCTTCCTGCCTGCCTGCATTGTCCTCGTCCAAAAGATAGGCGAAAAGCGTCGGAACCGCAGAAAACCACGAGCAAGAATACTCCGATACCCACCCCCAAAACGACCGCACAGAAAACCTTCGCGGCATCACGACAGAACCCCCAGATACCAAACTTCCCATGACGCTCACGCAAAGTCCGTTGATGTGATAGATCGGCAGAACGCACAATCCTCGATCCGAACGCCTCAACGCATGCGCAAGCGCGACATTGCTTCCCGCCGCCAGCAGATTCTTGTGCGACAGCAAAACTCCCTTCGGATTGCCCGTCGTCCCCGAAGTGTAGACCAACAAGGCATCGTCCTCGGATGAAGGAGACCTACGCTCGGAGGCAGAGTCGTCTTCGATCTCTGCAGCGGAGATGTCCGCAGCGAAGATGTCCGCAGCGAAGATGTTTGCAACTTCCTCTTCCTCGCGCAACAGCATAACATCAGGCGGCGCTTCGAGCGCATCGAGAACTTCAGAGAGCGAGGACTGCAAGCTCTCCGCCATCAGCAACAAGGGCGCACGCGAATGCTCCAGCATGTAGCGCATCGCGCGACTGCCCGCGACCAAATTAAGGGGGGTTGCGCGAAATCCTCCGTAGACCACTCCCAAAAACGCGAGCGCCGCCGCAGCCCCGTTCGGACAGGCGATCGCAACCGAGGAGCCCGCCTTCACTCCGCGCCGCTCAAGGTTTGCCGCCACCGCGCGGCAAAAGCGCAACAGCACCTCCCAAGAGATCTGCACTTTGGAGTCGGGATCGAACAGCCAAACCGCATCGCCGCGCTCGCGCGCGTGCCGCTCTAAAGTCGAGGCGATCGTCGCGCTCTTATGCACTTGGTCTTGATCGTTGTCTTGGTTTTGCACCTTGCGTCTTGCACCTTGCGTCTTGCACTTTGCCTGCTCACTTGCCGACCTGCGACCAATAGTCCGCGAAGATGCTCTCAAGGCTGGGTTCTCGATTTGCGACAGAGCGCACAATCTTCACTCGATTGACAAAGTGACGCCAATGCAAGTTCTCGTCGATCGCGTTGCTTCCCCACGAACCACAGCCCATCGACAGCGAGAAAGGCAGGCGGTTGTGGAAGTCGCCGCCCGTCGCCACCGCGTGCGGCTGGTTGACGATAACACGACAAGCAGGCAGCGCAAACGCGAGCCGTCGTGCACGCGCTTGTTCTGCGGTGTGCAGTCCCACCGAATGCCCCGCACCTTGATATTCCAGGATGCTTCGCGCCGTCTCTTCTGCAGCGTCGAAGTCGGCGACAGTATAGAGCGTAAGAAACAGCGCCATCTTTTCTCCTGAAAGAGGAGGTTCTGCCTTCTCGGAAGGGGCGATCAGAAAACGAGTCCCTTGCGGCGCAAGACCAGCCCACCCCAACCTCTCCAAGACAACCCCGATGTCTTGAGCAAGCAGCGCGGGCTGCACCTTCCCCTCTCGCCAATGGGTTGCCGTCAGGTGTTGCACCTGTTTCTCGTCGAGCAGCCATCCTCCTTCTCGCGCAAGCGCGTCAAGAAACGCCGCGCGCACCGAGGACACCACAACAAGCGCGTTCTCCGCAGAACAGGAAGTCGCGTTGTCGAAGGTTTTCGAACGCGCGATGAAACGCGCCGCTTGCTCCAAGTCTGCCGTCTCGTCGACGACGACAGGCACATTGCCGACCCCCACGCCGACTGCTTGCGTGCCGCAGATCGTCGCAGCGCGCACATTGTTCCTTGAACCCGTTGCAACGACAAAGTCGGCAAGACGCAACAGCACTGCCGTCTGTTCCTTCGAAGGCGGTACAGACAGCATACTCACCAAATCGCGCGCGAGACCCGCCTTGTCGAACTCCGCATGGATGTGATGCACAAGTCGCTCCAGCGCGCGCGCGCCTTTCGGAGAAGGGGCGAACACGATCGCATTCCCCGTCTTGAGCGCGTTAATCGCATTGTTGGCAGGTGTCGCCACAGGATTCGTCGAAGGCACGATCGCAGCCACAACCCCTTTCGGACGCAACACTTCTGTGATGCCTTCTTGCTCGCTCACGCTGCCGTAGGCGACCACGCCTCTGAGGTCGTGCATCAGTCCCAGCGTCTTGCGATGGTTTTTCGCAACCTTGTCGCCGACATTGCCCAGCCCCGTCGTTGCAACCGCGAGCTCTGACAAGGCACGATTGCGCTCAGGATGCAAAAGAGCCCACGCAACCGCTTGCGCCGCCCGATCAAACAGCGCGGGCTGGGACAGCGCGGGCTGTTCCAGCGCGGGCTGTTCCAGCGCGGGCTGTTCCAGCGCGGGCTGTCCCAGCGCGGGTTGATCCAACATGGGTTGTGCCAACCCGTGTTGTGCCAGCGCGGGTTGAGTTTGGGGAAAGTCGCGCGGTGCAACGGCGCAGTGTTCTTTTCGCGCCTGTCGTTCGAAGTCGCGCTGCGCCCGCCGCGCGCGTTCGACGATGGCGGCGACGTTCTCTGCGGCGGCGTTCATGGCAATCGAGAGATCAGGCTTTTTTGCGCAGCTCTCCTACGATGGAAGAGACGAGAGTGACGAAAGCGATCAGGATCATGATCCAGGCGAGAGGGCGGTTCAAGAATTCTGCAGCGGAATAGCTGAAGAGTTGCATGGATTTTGCAAAGGCGGACTCGCCGATCTTGCCGAGGATGAGTCCGAGCACGATGCCTGCAGGCGAGTATCCTGTTTTGCGCAGGAAATAACCCGCGATGCCTGCGATCAGCATGACCCACACATCGGTCAGCGAGTTTCTGAGCGCATACGCGCCGACGACGGCGAGCAGGAAGATAGCGGGTACAAGCCAGCGAAAGGGAATGCGCAGGATATGGACGACGGTCTTTGTCTGCAGCCAGCCGAGGAAGAGGATGGCGACATTCGCCCAAAACATGGCGGCGAAGGTGATCCATACAAGGTCTTTCGAGTTGATGAGAATGAGAGGACCTGGATCCATGCCGTGGATTTGGAAGACACCCAGCATCATGGCGGTGAGCGCGCCGCCCGGCAGTCCGAGCGCGAGCAGCGGAATCATGGCGGCTCCCGTTGCTGCGTTGTTGGCGGTCTCGGAGGCGACCACGCCCTCGAGCTTGCCTTTGCCGAACTCTTCGGGATGCTTCGACCACTTGACGGCTTGCGCGTAGCCAAGGAAAGCTGCAAGCGTCGCTCCGATCCCTGGCAGAATCCCTGCGAAGATGCCGAGCAGCGTCGAGCGCAACGCCGTGATCCTGACCTGCCAAAATTCTGCGAACGAAGGAAACTGCACGGAGGCTTTCGGTCGTTCGCGTTTTCCCTCAGCGATATTCTGCGCTTGGGTAAGCACTTCGGCGATAGCGAAGAAGCCGAGGATGACAGGAATAAAGTGAATGCCCGCCGAGAGATAGTAGGTGGCGTATTGACTGGTTACAGGCTCGCCGAAGATCGTCCAAGCACTGAAGCGAGAGATGCCGCCTACGGGGTCTGTGCCGATGGTGGCGAGCAGCAATCCGATGAAGATCGAGAGCCAGCCTTTCCAGAGCGTTTTTGCTCCCAGCGAGGCGGTCACAGAGAGCCCGAAGACGATGAGCGCGAAGATCTCGGGCGGACCGAAGGCGGTGATCGCCCACTCGGCGATCGGATGGGTGGCGACCATCATCAGAATCGCCGAAAGAATGCCGCCGAGCGCAGAGAAGGCGACCGCAGCCCCGATCGCTTTGCCCGCGCGTCCTTGTTGCGTCATCGGGTAGCCGTCGAAGCAGGTGGGAGCATTTTCGGGTGCCCCAGGAATGTTGAACAGAATCGCCGTGATCGCCCCTCCGAAGACGCCGGAGCAATAAATGACCGCAAAAACCATGATCGCATGCTCGGGCTGCATCGAAATCGTGAAGGGCAGAATGACCGCACCTAGCGTCAGCATGTTGACGCCCGGAATCGCACCGAACAGCATGCCGCCGAGCAAGGCGGCAAGGAACAACATGAAGGTGTGTCCGTTGCCGAAAAGCGCGAGGCTACCTGCAAGAAAGTCTTCCATCGCTCGTCTCCGTTACAATCCCGTGCGCACGAGGGCGACGATGAAGTTGTTGATGGCGTAAGCCCACTCCCACGATCCGACGGGCAGCGCGACATAGAAGAGGCGCACGAAGAGGAATAGCACGAGCGACAGCACCACGAGGGTGACAGCGAAGAGGTTGTGCCAACGACGCACTTCGAGCGTCCAAAGGTAGGTGACAATAAAGAGAGGGGTGGCAAGGAAGAAGCCGATGCGGCGCATCAGGAAGACATAAAGCAGCGGCAGGCAGAAGACCGCCACAACTTGATACCAAGACAATCGAGACGGGGACGGGATTTTTGTGCCTTTTTGCGTGATTTCTTGCGTTGCTGTGGTGTCTTGTTTCGGAGGTTGCCCCTTCTTGTTGTGCTTCAGAAGGTCGTTCGCCATTTGCGCGCTTGCCCCCAGCAGTAGCAGCAACAGCACCACTTTCGGCCATCCGTCGGCACCGAAGAGGAATTCGCTCATGGGCTGATCGAAGTGGTCGGTCTGCTGCCAGAGCAGGGCGACGAGCAGGCACCACCCGCCCCATTCGAGCAGGGGTCTGTAGCGCGAGTTTCGCAGAAGATTGAACATCCAAAAACTTTTTTCTGTGGGGGGCTGTGGGGGGAGTGAAGGGTCAGCCCTCCCGTGAGCTCACGCACACGAGAGGGCTATCCTAGCCGTCTTATATGCCGAGTTCTTTGAAGACCTTGCGGTAGATCTTGACGGAGTTTTTGATGAGTTTCACCGATCCTGCGCGGTCGCGGAACGAATCGATCAAATGCATGTACTTCTTCCTGTTGAAGGCTGCGTAGCTTTTCTCGGAAAAAGCGGCTTTGCAGGTATTTTGCAGGAAGGTGACGCGGTCTTTGGGAACGCCCTTCTTGACATAGAAGCCTCTAAAGCGCATGAGCGGCTTGAACTTCGCGCCCGCTTCGCGGTGCGTCGGCGTGTTTGCGAAGGCGGAAGGTCTTTCGTCGAGGAAGGTGAGAAGGGGTCTCATCTTCTTCGCGTCCAAGAAGCTGCGCACATCGCCGGGCTGTTCGAACAGAAGATCGACCTGCTTACCGAGCAGCGCGCCGTAGCGCTCGGCGGGTTTGTCGAAGGAGATCTGCTTAAACTTGATGCCGAGCGCATTCTCCATTTGGTACATCAGGATCACTTCCATCGAGCCTACCTTGCCGACATTGGCGATCGTCAGCTCGCCGGGGTTTTGCTTGGCTTGGTCTACGACGGCGTTCCAATTGGGAAAACGACTGTCGTCGTTTCGCGCGTAGACTTGGCTGAAGGTGATTTGCGTCGTGCAAAGAGGGATCCAGTCTTTGGCGGGATTCTCTTTGATGTCGCCTTTCGCGTAAGCCGATACGGCGTTGTCGATATGCTCGAGGACGGTGTAGCCGTCGGGTGGCGCCAGCATGAAGTCGGGAATGGCTGCCGTTCCGCCGCCGCCGGGTTTGTTGACCACTTGGAACTTGATGTCGGCAACACGGCTCATGGCTTTCGCCATGGCTCGTGCCACCTGGTCGGAGCCTCCGCCTGCTCCGTAGGGCACGATCATCGTGAGCGGACGAGTGGGAAAGTTCGCGGGTTTCTTGAGATCCTGCGCCGAGCCGACCGAGACGAAGGTTGGGGCAAAGAAAATCGCTACCAGCGCGACGACAGCACCCGTTGCCAGGGCTTTCTTCACGCTATGTAGTGCACTCCTTGGCGCACCCATGCGAGTACTTCTTGGCAAAGTTGTGTGAAATGGGGTCATGGAGTTCTCCTTCGTTGGAAGGTTAGGGGTTGCTTGTAAAGGAAGCAGTTTCGTTTGTTTTGACGGACGATGCAAGGGTTTTTTGGAAAAATTTTCGAGTTTTGCACTTTTTGGTCTTTGCGCTCTTACAAAAATAGAAAAACACTTTGTTTTTGCTACTTTTTTCCATAACGACGATCAAGCAAAAGCGATACCATGGATGCCATCGACGATGAAAAAAGACCATGACCTTGCGATAACCTTGCGATTCGAGGGTTCTCGATACGAATCGGCGGATTTCACTCGCGCCAAGAAAATTGCATAAGAAAATTGCATAAGAAAATTGCATAAAACGAGGCTTGATGATGCCAATCGTTTCATTGCGATTGCGAGATGACGGCTCTCTGGCGACGCTCGTGCTTTCGCAAAACCTCAGTGAGAAGTGCTTGAATCGTTGTCGTAGATGAATAAGACGCGAGGGGTCAGGCTGCCGTCTGCTTGCTTTTCCATCAAGGCGTGCCGACGCTTGTCCGCCTCCAGTTTCGTATTCCTCTGCTGCTGCCTCTTCTGCCATCTCGCTTGCCATGCGGGGTCTGATGCCATCGCCTCCTCAACCATCGATTCGGTCGAGTGCGGATCGGACAGACGCTGCCGAAGAGCGTCGTATTCTCTGTGCGCTATCGGCGCGAGCCACTCTCTATGCCCGCTCGTCATCAACCAGCGATCGCT
>JABACB010000048.1 GCA_014237925.1 Alphaproteobacteria bacterium | reverse complement strand
GACAGCAGCGAATCCGTTGCAATTCTTCTCCCCCCCGTCTAGGCTCTCGCCCATGCGCCTCTCTCGCTCGCTCCTTCTGATTCTGTTCCCCCTCGGTACCGTCGGGCGATCGATCCTTCGCTTCCTCGAAACCCTCGGCAGAGTCGTAGCCTTCGGTGCCGTCTCCCTCTCTCACATCCTCCGCCCGCCCCTCTACCTCGAACAAATCCGCAAACAACTCATCGAAACAGGATACTACTCGCTGCCCGTCGTCGCCCTCACCGTCACCTTCTCAGGAATGGTGCTCGTCCTCCAATCCTACGCCGGCTTCCAAAGCGCGCTCGCTACAAGAGCCATCCCCGAACTCGTCGTGCTCGCCATCACACGCGAACTCGCCCCCGTTCTCAGCGGACTGATGGTCGCAGGAAGAGTCGGCGGCGCCATGGCCGCCGAAATCGCAACGATGCGCGTCAGCGAACAAATCGACGCTCTGGAAACCCTCTCCGCCAACCCCTACAAATACCTGATCGTCCCCCGATTGCTCGCAGGCGCGCTCTGCCTGCCTCTGCTGGTAGTGGTGGGAGATTCGCTCGGTGTTTTGGGGGGAACACTGATCGCCGTCTACAAGCTCGGCTTCAACGCCGATCTCTTCCTCCAATACACCCGCGAAGCCTTCGACCTCACAGGCTTCCTCTCCGGCATCTGCAAAGCCTTCGTCTTCGGAACGCTGGTCGCGCTGCTGAGCTGCTACAACGGATTCTACGCAACCGGCGGAGCGCAAGGCGTAGGACGCGCAACAACGAACGCCGTTGTCAGCTCCTCGATTGCGATTCTCGTCTTCAACTACTTCCTGACCGAGCTGTTCTTCGCTCGCTAACAACCCACCACAGCCCCCGCCATGCCGAGTCTCTGGAGCAAGCTGCGCAAAAATCCCTTCGGCATCCACGCAGCGCTGAGGTCGGCAGAGACGCCCGCGAAGATCTCGGTGCGCGGCTTGGACAAGTCCTTCGAGGGCAAAAGCGTTCTCAAGGGCATCGACCTCGAAATCGAACGCGGCGAATCGATGGCGATCGTCGGACGATCAGGCGAAGGGAAGTCGGTGCTTGTCAAATGCATCCTCGGATTGCTCACCCCCGACAAGGGCGACATCCTCATCGACGGACACTCGCTTGCAAGCGAAGAAGGCGAGAAGCTGCGCTCGACGATCGGCATCGTCTTCCAAGGCGGCGCGCTCTTCGACAGCATGAATGTCTGGCAGAATGTCGCCTTCCGCCTCTTGCAGCAAGGCATAGGCAAGCGCGAGGCAAAACAACGCGCGCTACAATGTCTGGATTCGGTCGAGCTTCCCGCTCGAACCGCCGAGCTCGATCCCAGCGAGCTCTCAGGAGGCATGCGCAAACGAGTCGCCATCGCGCGTACGATGGCATCCGATCCCGATATCCTGTTCTTCGACGAGCCGACGAGCGGGCTCGATCCGATCACAACCGACTTGATCAACGATCTGATCGTCAATTGCACCAAGTCGCTGGGCGCAACCGCGATCACGATCACGCACGACATGAGCAGCGTCTACAAAACAGCCGACCGCGCCGCTCTCCTTTTCAACGGAAGACTCGTGTGGCAAGGCAGCAAGCGCACCATGGCAGGCAGCAAGGATGCCTATGTGCGTCAGTTCGTGCAAGGCAAGGCGCAAGGTCCGATGACGCGCAACAGCGAAGAACGCGACGAAGCCAAGCAAAGCGGCGAAGAGCAGGTAGAGAAGAAGAATACGAAGCAGAAGGATGTCGTCTCCGAAACGGCGGCTCGATAGCATGAACAGAGCGCAGCCACCCCGCTGGAAGAAAGGATGAAGAAGGGACAAGCTTACCTTTGTCAGTCTTGCGGCATGCGTTTCGCGCGCTGGCAAGGCTCTTGCCACGCGTGCGGCACGTGGGATTCGCTGGTGCTACGCCCTCACGAGGACGCGACGGCGGTGCGCGAGCGTATCGGCGCTGGCGGCAACGCGCATCGTGCGTCAAGGAGCGCGTCAAAGAGCGCCGCTGCACCCTTTCGTCCCTTGGGCGAAGAGACAGGGAGGCTCGAACGCGTCGCAACGGGACTGGAGGAGGTGGATCGTGCGCTGGGCGGAGGGCTCGTGCCAGGATCGGTGCTGCTTTTGGGCGGCGATCCGGGCGTGGGAAAGTCGACGCTCGCTTTGCAGATCGCAGAAGCTTTGCTCGTGCGCGCAAGCAGGGGGGCAGGCGAAAACTCGGAGCAAGGCTCGGCTGCCGTCTATGTGAGCGGAGAGGAAGACCGTGCGCAGCTGGCGTTGCGCGCCAAGCGTCTGCAAAGAGAAGGACAAAGAGAAGGAGAAGGGAACTCCCTGTTCGAGGCGCTGTCCTGCACAGCGCGCACGGACATCGACCCCGTGCTTGCGTGGCTGCGCGAGCATCCCGACGGAGAGCAGTTGCTGGTGGTCGATTCGATTCAAACGATGCGCACGGCAGGCAGCGAGGGTAGCGCCGTCGGCTCTTTGACCGGCTTGCGCCTGCTGACGGAGGCGGTGACGCACTTCGCCCGACAAAGCGGCGTTGCCGTGCTGCTGATCGGGCATGTGACGAAGGAGGGACAGCTGGCGGGACCGCGACAGATCGAGCATATGGTCGATGTCGTCCTCTATCTAGAGGGAGAACGCGGGCAGGGCTTTCGTCTTTTGCGCGCGGTGAAGAATCGTTTCGGCGCGCTGGACGAGATCGGCGTCTTCGAGATGCGAAGATCGGGGTTGTGCGGAATTGCCAATCCGTCGTCGCTTTTTCTCTCGAAGAGCTGTGCCGCGTCGCCCGGCACGGCGGTGTTCGCCGGCGTGGAGGGAACGCGTCCTTTTTTGTGCGAGGTACAAGCCTTGGTCGCGCCCGCGCCGCCCGGCTCTCCACGCAGGACGGCACTGGGATGGGATTCGGCGCGCTTGGCAATGTTGCTGGCGGTATTAGAGGCGCACGCAGATTTGCGCCTGTCCTCGCACGAGGTCTATCTGAATATTTCGGGCGGCTTGCGCATCAAGGAGACCGCCTGCGATTTGGCGGTCGCTTGCGCGATCGTCTCGGCGGCGCGTAAGACGGCGATCCCCGCAGGCTGGGTCTTCTGTGGCGAGATCGGACTGACCGGCGACATTCGCGCCGTCGGACAGACAAGGCTACGCGCGACGGAATCGCAAAAGCTTGGCTTTTCCAACATGCTTTTGCATCAGGGAGCGGATCGTGTTAACATGGAAACTAGGCGCAAAACTCCTTCTCCTGAAGACGCATCAGCAGGTGGCGCTGTGAGCAACGGCAAGATTTCTTTTCATCAAGTCTCTCGTGTGAGCGACCTTGCACCGTGGCTTGTGCGCGTTGCTGCCGCTTCCGCCGCCAGGAACGCTACAAGCTCTTCTGTGCGCTCTCCCGTGCGTTCTTCTGTCGCGGTTCCTTCCCCGCGCTCTCCTTGGGGGCACGAGGCGGAACACGCCCGCGCCCAAAACGAGGACACAAGCACGGTGACCCAAGCACGATGACCCAAGCACGATGACCCTTCCCTTTCTTTTTTCGCCTCTGTTCGTCGACCTCGTCGTCTTGGGGCTGGTCTTCAGTTCTGGCGCGCTGTCGCTAGGCAAACGTTTTACGGGCGAGTTGTGCTCGTTGTTGGCTTGGACAGGTGCGCTCGGATTGCTCTACCTCGTCTATACCCACTTGGGGCAATTCTTCGGTGCCTTCTTCGACGAGCGCAAGACGATGTTGTTGCTTGTGGCAGGCGGTTTGTTGCTCGTCGTTTTCTCGGTTCTCTTCGTTCTGACGGGCATGCTCTCGCGCACGTTGCGCCGCCATGTCGGCGGTCGTCCCGACCGCACCTTGGGACTGCTCTACGGCATTGCACGCGGAGTCGTGATCGTGTGCGTCGTGTTGGGCTTCTTCAAGACCTACGGCGGTACGAACGCTCTGCCTGCGCAGATCACGGAAAGCGTCACCGCGCCCTACTTGCTGCCTCTGACCGATTGGGCGTGGGGGTTGATGAGCGAGATGCCGTGGGACGGACAGACCTTCTAAGCGCAGAGCTCGTGGTTTCCGTCTCGTCTTCTTCTGTGTCTTCGACCTCGCCGGGAGGGGACGACGATGTTTTGCGCGAGGCGTGCGGCATCTTCGGCATCATCGACAGCGACGACGCCGCCGAGCAAACGGCGTTGGGCTTGCATGCTCTGCAGCATCGTGGTCAGGACGGTTGTGGCATCGTTTCGTACGACGGGCGTTACTTCCGTGCAGAGCGCGCCTTGGGGCTGGTCGGAGACTCCTTGGCGAAGCGCGAGAGGATGGAGCGTCTTCCTGGTGCGCTGGCCTTGGGGCATAATCGCTATGCGACCAGCGGGCTGACGAGGGACGAAAGGGATGTGCAGCCGATGTTTGCCGAGTTGGATATCGGCGGCGTGGCTTTGGCGCACAACGGCAATTTCACGAACGGATTGAGTCTACGGAAGAAGTTGGTGGGCGAGGGGAGCATTTTTCAGTCGCACTCCGATTCGGAGGTGTTGATCCACTTGCTTGCACGCGCACGCGGCTCGCTCACCGAGAGGCTGCTTTCGGTGTTGGGAGAATTGCGCGGGGGCTTTGCCATAGGTTTGCTGGCTAAGGACATGCTGATCGGGTTGCGCGACCCGCATGGGTTGCGTCCTTTGCTGCTGGGCAGCACGCGCGACGGCGGAGCGATCGTGGCTTCCGAGTCTTGTGCGTTGGACATCATCGATGCCGAGTATCGCCGCGAGATCGCGCCCGGCGAGGTGGTTGTTTTCTCGCGTCGTCGCGTTCGCGGGTTTGTGGAGGCGCGCTCGTTCTTTGGCGACAAGAGGGGGCAAAGTAGAAAAGAGGACAGGAAAGAAGACAAGAAAGAAGACAAAAGCGAGGGCGAAAAAGAGAGCGGCGAGCAAGGCAAGGGGAGGCAGAGGTTGTTTTGCGCCTCCAAGCGTTTTGCAGCCCCTGTTGCGCGTCGTTCGTGTGTTTTCGAGCATATCTATTTCTCGCGCCCCGATTCGCTTGTTGCATCGATGTCGAAAGGTGCGCACAGAAGCAACAGCAAAGACAACAGCAAAGACAGAGGCAAAGATAGCGGCAAGGCGGTTGAGGCGGAGGTTTCTCGACGCTCGATCTACCAAGTGCGGAAGCGTCTAGGCGCGGTGTTGGCGGAGGAGGCGGAGGGTTCGTTGCCCGTTTGTGACAGCGTTGTTCCCATTCCTGATTCGGGGGTTGCGGCGGCTTTGGGTTTTGCCGAGCGACTGGGGTTATCGCTCGACTTTGCGATCATCCGCAACCACTATGTCGGTCGCACTTTCATCGAGCCGCAGCAGGAGATTCGTCACTTCGGCGTGCGTTTGAAGCACAACGCGGACAGGGCTTTGTTGCGCGGCAAGCGCGTTGTGTTGATCGACGATTCGTTGGTGCGCGGGACGACTTCGCGCAAGATCATTGCGTTGGTGAGGCAGGCGGGAGCGAAGGAGGTTCATATGCGTATTGC
This sequence comes from Alphaproteobacteria bacterium, assembly GCA_014237925.1. Taxonomy (GTDB): domain Bacteria; phylum Pseudomonadota; class Alphaproteobacteria; order JABAAW01; family JABAAW01; genus JABAAW01. The sequence continues at coordinate 1,399 of JABACB010000048.1, read as the reverse complement.
GTCTCCTCCGATCACGCATCCTTGTCACTATGGTGTGGATACTCCTGAGCGGGGGGAGTTGCTGGCGTCTCGTTTGTCGGTTGGGCAGATGGCAAAGAGGATCGATTGCGACTCGTTGGCGTTTCTTTCCGAGAAGGGCTTGTATCGCGCGTTGGAGGGCTGCGAGGGGGGAGATTCGGACGGGGGGGGGTGGTGCAGCGCTTGTTTTACGGGGCGGTATCCTGTCGAGTTGATCGACGAGGAGTTTGGCAAGGCTGCGTACGGTCAGTTGAGTTTGCTTTCGCGGGAGTGAGATTTTTGTGGAGGGGTTGCGATTGCTGTTGACGGGCGCTTCGCGGGGTTTGGGGCGTGCGTTGGCGTTGTGTTTTGCCGAGCGAGGGGTGAGGCTGGTGTTGACGGCGAGGACGGAGGGGGGCTTGGCGGAGGTTGTGGAGGAGATTGTCTCGAAGGGTTTTCCTCGACCTATTGTGGCTGTGATGGATTTGCGTGCGACGGCGGAGGCGATGGCGGGGGAGGGGATGACGACAGAAAAATTGGGGGGGATGATTGTTGAGGAGTTGGGGGGATTGGAGGGGGTAGTTTTGAATGCGGGGGTTTTAGGGGAGTTATCTCCTGTTGTGCATAGTGACGACAAGATGTGGCGGGATGTTTTTGAGGTGAATGTTTTTTCGAATCGGAGGTTATTGGAGGGATTGCATGGGTTATTGTGTATCTCGCGGGGTTTTGTTGTGGGTGTTACTTGTGGGGAGCATCGTGGGGGTGCTTATTGGGGATGTTATGGGGCATCGAAGGCTGCGATGGAGGTTATGTTGGGGAGTTATGGGAGGGAGGTTAGGAGGTTGGGTATTGGAGTTGAGGTATGGGATCCTGGGAGGATGTCGACGGGATTGCGTTGTCTTGCGTATCCTGGTGAGAGTTCTGGCGAGGGCTCTGGCGAGGGCTCTGGCGAGGGATTTGGCGAGAGTTTTAGCGAGGGGAAGTATCCTATCACGGAGGAGACATTGGGGGGTTGTGTAGAGATTGTGGAGCGGTGGATGAGGGGGAGGAAATGGGGGGAGGCGTGAGAGAATTTTTACGGAATTGTTATGGAAAAAAGGCGTTGTCGCGCGCATGGGGGGTGTGGGGGGACGCAGTTCCCCCGCGAAAGCCCGCAGCGAGCGAGTGCGCGTAAGCGCACTTTCTACGCACGAGCGTAACCCGCAGGGTTACGCTCGTGCGTAGCATTTAACAACTCAAGCGCGTTTCGCAGAAACGCGCAAACAGCCTTGTAGCGCGGCGGGAAAGTTGTATTTTTGGTTAGTATCATTTATTCTACAGGCTTTGTAGGGTTAAGAACTTTTATAAGTTTTTCTTTCATTTTTTCGCGCCGCTGCTTGTAAAATTTTAAAAAATTCTCTAT
>JABACB010000047.1 GCA_014237925.1 Alphaproteobacteria bacterium | reverse complement strand
CTTGCCGCTTTGCGGATCTGTGACCTGCTCGGCGCACGATCTTCCAAGGATGCGCTCGGATAGGGGAGCGATCACATCGCCGCCGTCGATGATTGCCGCAAGCAAGAATCCCTTTTCGGTGCTGCAGTCGTCTGCGGTCACGATACAATCCTGCGCAACATCGACGAGCCTTCGTGTCAGATAGCCCGAGTTTGCGGTTTTGAGCGCCGTGTCGGCGAGCCCCTTGCGCGCGCCGTGCGTCGAGTTGAAATACTCCAGCACGGAGAGTCCTTCTTTGAAATTGGAGATGATCGGTCTCTCGATGATCTCGCCCGAGGGTTTTGCCATCAGCCCGCGCATACCCGCGAGCTGCTTGATCTGCGCGGGCGACGAGCGTGCCCCGCTGTGCGCCATCATATAGACGGCGTTGGGCTCGCCCGAAACATCACGCTTCAGCACCGTCATCAGCTCGTCGGCGACGCGATCCGAGCAGGTCGACCAAACATCGACAACCTTGTTGTACTTCTCCGAGTGCGTAATCAAGCCCTGCTGATACTGATCTTCCAGCGTGCGCACCTCTTTTTGCGCGTCGTCGATCATCCGCGTCTTGCTCTCAGGAATGATCAAGTCGTCCTTGCCGAGCGAAATTCCCGAACGACAAGCCCACTTGAACCCCAAGGACATGAGCCGATCGCAAAACTCGACCGTCTGCTTGCCTCCGCAATGGCGGTAGATGACATCGATCAACGAGGTGATCTCCTTTTTCGTCAGCAGGCAGTTAATGTGAGAAAAAGGAACCTTGTCGACATCGTCGTCGTCTTTCGGCAAAATCTCAGCGAGCAACATCCGCCCCGGCGTCGTTACAACGCGCAGAAGCTTGACGCTGCCGTCCGCAGCGTGCGTGACGATGTCGGTCTTGATACGGCTTTGCAACGAAATCGTTCCGCTGGCAAGCGCATAGTCACGCTCGCCCGCCGTTGCAAAGGTGGGAACGCGAAACGCGCGCGCCTCACCGCTTTGCAACAAGGCGAACAGCTTGTCAGGCGCAAAGGCTTGCAACTCCTCGTCCGCCACCAGCGGTTGTTCTTCCTTCTCCGCTTTGCCGTGTGCCTGCCTGCCCATGCGCACGATGATCTCGTCGCGCGCAAGCAGATATTCCAACGCCGCAAGATCAGGAACGCGCACAGAGGTGAGCGCGTGCCGTTCCCTTCGTTCCAAGGACAAGTAGTACAAACCCAACACGATATCCTGCGAGGGAACGATGATGGGTTTGCCGTTGGCGGGCGAAAGAATGTTGTTGGTCGACATCATGAGAACGCGCGCTTCGAGCTGCGCCTCGAGCGAGAGAGGGACATGCACCGCCATTTGGTCTCCGTCGAAGTCGGCGTTGAAAGCGGTGCAAACGAGAGGATGCAACTGTATCGCCTTGCCTTCGATCAATACGGGTTCGAAAGCTTGAACGCCCAAGCGGTGCAAGGTGGGAGCGCGGTTGAGCAAGACGGGATGTTCGGTGATAGTTTCTTCCAAGATATCCCACACTTCGGGTCTTTTCTGTTCGACCATGCGTTTCGCCGCCTTGACATTGGCTGCCATACCGTAGAGTTCGAGCTTGCCTAAGATGAAGGGCTTGAAGAGTTCGAGCGCCATCTGCTTCGGCAGTCCGCACTGATGAAGCAGCAGCTCCGGTCCGACGACGATGACAGAGCGTCCCGAATAGTCGACGCGTTTGCCCAGCAGGTTTTGGCGAAAGCGTCCCTGCTTGCCCTTCAGCATGTCGGAGAGAGACTTCAAGGGACGTTTGTTCGCCCCCAACACGACCCTCGCACGCCTTCCGTTGTCGAACAGAGCGTCGATCGATTCTTGCAGCATGCGCTTCTCGTTGCGAATGATGATGTCGGGCGCGCCCAGCGCCATGAGCCGCTTGAGACGGTTGTTGCGGTTGATGACGCGACGGTAGAGATCGTTGAGGTCCGAAGTGGCGAAGCGTCCGCCGTCCAGCGGCACCAGCGGGCGTAGCGAAGGCGCCAAGACCGGAAGCACGGTCAGAATCATCCACTCGGGCTTTGCGCGCGACGCACGAAACACCTCCAACAGCTTGAGACGTTTCACGATCTTCTTGCGCTTCAGCTCTGATGTTGTCGTCTTCAACTCTTCGCGCAAGGTCTTGATTTCTTCGGGCAAGTCGATTTGGCTCAAGAGGAATTGCAATGCCTCCGCTCCGATCGGCGCTTCGAATTTGTCCTCGCCGTAGCGCTCGACGGCGTCCATGTACTCTTCCTCGCTCAAGAGCTGCTGCGGCTCCAAATCGGTCATGCCGGGGTTGGTGACAATACGATTTTCAAAATAAAGGACGCGCTCGACATTCTTGAGCGTCATGTCGATCATCACGCCGATGCGCGAAGGGAGGATTTTCAAAAACCACACATGCGCAACAGGAGCAGCCAGCTCGATATGTCCCATGCGCTCGCGGCGCACCTTGGAGTGGGTCACCTCGACGCCGCACTTCTCGCACACGATTCCCTTGTACTTCATGCGCTTGTACTTGCCGCAAAGACACTCGTAATCCTTGACGGGACCGAAGATCTTGGCGCAGAACAGCCCTTCGGGTTCAGGCTTGAGCGTTCGGTAGTTGATGGTTTCGGGCTTTTTGATCTCGCCGCACGACCACGATCGAATCTGATCGGGCGAGGCGAGCGAGATACGAATCGAATCGAAGGGCTGCGGAGCAGCGGGTTGCCGCGGATCGTAGAGCCCCGGCAAGTTTTCGGCGCGCGCTTGCGGCTTGTGTTCGGAGAAGAAAGAGTCCATAGTGCTTTGAGTACTGTCGGTTCCTGAAGTTGAGATTATGTGTCCTGCTGCAGCTGGACATTCAGACACAAGGACTGAAGCTCCTTGACGAGAACATTGAACGATTCGGGTATGCCCGCCTCGAAGTTGTCGTCGCCGTGGACGATCGATTCGTAGACCTTCGTTCTGCCTGCAATGTCGTCCGACTTGACGGTGAGGATCTCCTGCAAGGAGTAGGCTGCGCCGTAGGCTTCCAGCGCCCAGACCTCCATTTCGCCGAACCTCTGTCCTCCGAACTTAGCCTTGCCTCCCAGCGGCTGCTGGGTGACGAGGCTGTAGGGTCCGATCGATCGCGCGTGGATCTTGTCGTCAACCAAGTGATGCAGCTTCAGCATGTAGATGTAGCCGACCGTGACCTTGCGATCGAAGTATTCGCCGCTGCGTCCGTCGATGAGCCTGACCTGTCCCGTCTTGTCGAGGTTGGCAAGCGAGAACATGTGGTCGATATCCGCCTCGCTCGCGCCGTCGAAGACGGGAGTTCGCATCGGCACGCCTTCTTGAAGATTTTCGGCAAGCGTCGCCACCTCCGCCTCGTCGAGCGAATCGAGCAGGGCGGCTTCCTTCTCTTCGGAATAGATGTCCTTGAGCTTCTGTTTGAGCTCGCTCTCGGCTTGCGCCTCGCCCGTGCGCAAACGCTCGCAGAGCTCGCGCACCTCGCGTCCCAAGCGCGCGGACGCCCAGCCCAAGTGCGTCTCCAAGATCTGTCCGACATTCATGCGCGACGGCACGCCGAGCGGATTGAGAACGATATCGACGGGCGTGCCGTCCTCCAAATGGGGCATGTCCTCGATGGGAATGATCTTGGAGATGACCCCCTTGTTGCCGTGTCGCCCCGCCATCTTGTCGCCGGGCTGCAGCTTGCGCTTGACCGCGACAAACACCTTGACCGTTTTCATGACCCCCGGCAAGAGATCGTCGCCGCGTTGCAGCTTTTCGATCTTGTCTTCGAAGCGCACATGCAAAGCGTCCATCGTCTTCTTGAAATAGGCGACCCGGGTAGCCAAGCGTTCGTTGACCTTGTCGTTGGTCGTCGAGAGCTTGCTGAGCTCGTGATGCGAAATGCTCTTCAGCACGGCGAGCGTGAGCTTGCTGTCGCTCTTGAGCGTGCGCGTGCCTGAGGCGACGGTGCGTCCCTGCAACAGCTCGCGCAGACGGTCGGCAAAGGAACGTTCCAAGATGGCTTTCTCGTCGTCGCGGTCTTTGGCGAGCTTTTGGATCTCTTCGTTTTCGACCTGTCGGGCACGTTCGTCCTTCTCCGTGCCGCTGCGCGAGAAGACGCGCACCTCGACAACCGTGCCAGAAACCCCCGGCGGCACGCGCAGCGAGGTGTCGCGCACATCGGACGCTTTCTCGCCGAAGATGGCACGCAACAGCTTTTCTTCGGGCGTGATGGGCGATTCGCCCTTCGGGGTCACCTTTCCGACCAACACATCGCCGACCTTCACCTCCGCGCCGATGTGGACGATTCCGCTCTCGTCGAGATGTCTGAGCGCCTCTTCGCCGACATTCGAGATGTCGCGTGTGATCTCCTCCTGTCCCAGCTTGGTGTCGCGCGCCATGACCTCGTATTCCTCGATATGGATCGATGTGAAGATGTCGGCGCGCACGACGCGATCGGAGATCAGAATCGAATCCTCGAAGTTGTAGCCGTTCCACGGCAGAAAGGCGCACAGCACATTGCGTCCGAGCGCGAGTTCGCCCAAATCGGTCGAGGTGCCGTCGGCGATGATGTCGCCTTTCTCCAGCACATCGCCGACCTTCACCAGCGGTCGCTGATTGATACAGCTGCTTTGGTTGGAGCGCTGAAACTTCATGAGGTTGTAGATATCCACGCCGACCTCGTCGCTTTCGGTCTCTTCGCTCGCGCGCACGACGATTCTCGTCGCATCGACCTGATCGACGATCCCTGCGCGCAGGTTGACGATGACAACGCCCGAATCGCGCGCGACCCTGCCCTCCATGCCTGTGCCAACTAGCGGCGCTTCGGAGCGCAACAACGGCACCGCTTGGCGTTGCATGTTCGAGCCCATCAAGGCGCGGTTGGCGTCGTCGTTCTCCAAGAAGGGAATCAGCGCTGCTGCAACCGAGACCAGCTGTTTCGGCGAAACATCGATATAGTCGATCTCGCTTGCCGGACAGGTGATGTACTCGCCGTTGCGGCGGCAAGGAATGAGCTTGTCTTGAAAGTTGCCGTCCTTGTCGGTACGCGAGCTGCCTTGCGCGATCGTGTAGCGCGATTCGCGCATGGCGGGCAGATAATCGATGCGATCGATAGGCTTCCCATCCTCCACCCTGCGATAGGGTGTCTCGATGAACCCGTAGGTGTCGATGCGCGCGTGCGTTGCAAGCGAGTTGATCAAGCCGATGTTCGGTCCCTCAGGCGTCTCGATCGGACAGATGCGTCCGTAGTGCGTCGGATGCACATCGCGCACCTCGAAGCCTGCGCGTTCGCGTGTCAGCCCGCGCGGACCCAGCGCCGAAAGCCGTCTTTTGTGGGTGATCTCCGAGAGGGGGTTGGTCTGATCCATGAACTGCGAGAGCGGCGACGCGTTGAAAAATTCTTTGACCGTCGCCACCATCGGCTTGGCGTTGATCAGATCCTGCGGCATGGCATTGACGACATCCGTCGAGCTCATTCGCTCGCGCACAGCGCGCTCCATGCGCATCAAGCCCATGCGGTACTGGTTTTCCAACAGCTCGCCGACCGAGCGCACGCGGCGGTTGCCCAAGTGATCGATGTCGTCGATCTCGCCGCGCGAATCGCGCAGCTCGAGCAGCACGCGAACGATCTCGACGATATCCTCCTTGCGCAAGACGCGCTCGGAATCGGAGACATCGTCGAAGAGCAAGCGCGCGTTCATCTTCACCCGTCCGACCGCGCTCAAGTCGTAGCGTTCGATATCGAAGAAGAGCTGGCGAAACAGATTTTCCGCCGACTCCCAAGTCGGCAGCTCGCCGGGGCGCATGACGCGGTAGATATCGGAGAGTGCCTCCTCGCGCACGCGCGTGCGGTCGAAGGCGAGCGTGTTCCTCAGCCAAGCACCGCGTTGGTCGTGGATGTCCAAGATACCGAATTGTGTGATCTCTTGTTGTTCGATCTTCTGCAGGAGTCCCGCGTCGATCTCGTCGCCCGCCTCGGCGAGGACGAGCCGTGAGGTTTCGTCGACCAAGTCCTCCGCCAAGAACCGTCCGACCAGCCCTTCCGGCTCCCACTGGAATTGTTTTGTCTCGCCCGTTTGCTCGTTCCACGCGCGCAGCTGCTTCGGCAGAACGCGCGTGCCTGCGCGTACAAGCACTTCGCCGCTGCCCGCCTCGACAAGGTCGCTGTCGAGCTTGCGCCCCTTGAGCGCCGAGAGCGGCAGCGCGAACACATAGGCGCCCTGCTCGTTGTGCTGAACCTCGATGCGATCGTAGTAGATGGACAAGATCTCCTCGCGGCTCATGCCGTCGATCTCGACGGCTTTGAGCGACCCGCTCACCTGCGCCCTCTCGCGCCGCAGGGCTGCTGTGCGCGCGCTATCGAGCGCGGAGAGCAGGGTTGTTGCCAGCACCTTCCTACGGCGGTCGATACGCGCATAGAGGATGTCCTTGGCGTCGAACTCGAAGTCGAGCCACGAACCACGGTAGGGGATCACCCGCGCCGAGTAGATGATCTTGTCTTGAGCGAGCGTCTTGCTCTTGCTCGAGCTGAAAAAGACCCCCGGCGAGCGATGCATCTGACTGACGATCACGCGCTCGGTGCCGTTGACGACGAAGGTGCCCTTGTCGGTCATCAGCGGCAAGTTGCCCATATAGACGACCTGCTCCTTGATCTCGCGCAGGCTGCGCGCGCCTGTCGTCTCGTCGATGTTGTAGACGAGCAGCTGCAAGGTCACCTTCAACGGCGCTTCGAAGCTGAGCCCACGCTGATGGCATTCCTGCACATTGTGCTTCGCCTTCTCCAACTCGAAGCCCTTGAAACACAGCTCTGCCTTGTGCGCGTAGTCGCGGATGGGAAAGATGAACTCGAAGACCTCCTTCAAGCCAAAGAAAGACCCCGAGCCCTCTGGCGAAGAAGAATCGCCCGCAAGCTTGCCGACAAAGGTGTCGTACGAGGCTTTCTGAATGTCGAGAAGATCGGGAATCTCGGAGACTTCCTCGACGCGTCCGAAGTTTTTGCGGATGCGTTTCCGACCTGTAAAGCTGTCAATGTCTTTGACCGTCATAGTTCACCACGAAGAACGAGAGGGAGAGAAAGCGGCGCAAAAGGCAAGCCTGCAAGCAGACGGACAAACCCACACGCAGGCTCGACCTTGACGGGCGAGAGCGTCCGTGTTGTTGCCATGTTTTTGCGTCGACAAGAGAGAAGGATGC
>JABACB010000046.1 GCA_014237925.1 Alphaproteobacteria bacterium | reverse complement strand
GCGAGAGGGTGGTTGCGAGAGGGTGGTTGCGAGAGGGTGGTTGCGAGAGGGTGGTTGCGAGAGGGTGGTCGTTCGAGTGTGCGTGAGCGCGCTCGGCAGAGCGTCGTCAGGATTCCGCGATTTGTCCGCGCCCCACCTTGATGACGCGCGCAAGCTGCACGCTTGTTGCGCCTAGCGTGCTTGCCAGGCGTTGAGCGGGCGTTTGCAACAGTCGCAGCAGTTGAGCGCGCACGACCTCGAAAGAAGGAAGACTGGCAAGATCGTGCAGGGTTTCTTTCGACAGAATCTGTTCTTGCGTAGCACCTGCGAGAACTTCGAGCTTGTCGTTCTCCTTGGCAAACTCGACGGCAACCTTGGCGGGCGCGAGCAGATCGTCGCTCCATCCGATGGCGGTCGGACCTGAGAAATGACGCGCCAAGTCCTTCATCGCGCTGTTTTCGAGCGCACGCTTGGCAAGGCGATTCTTCGTGACCTTGAAGCCCGCGCCTGCCGTGTGCATGCGCCGTCGCAAATCGGAGACCTCCGCAACATTGAGCCCTCGCGGACGCGTCACGACGACGAGCCGCGCCTCCTTGAAGGTGCGCTCCAAGGCTAGGACAGCATCGCGTTTGCCTGCGGGGGTCACGCGCTTGCCACGCTCCTGATATCGACCCCGACGCCAAGTCCCATCGTCGTCGACAGGGTGATCTTCTGAACATAGCTACCCTTCGCTCCTTCGGGCTTCAGGGCGATGACGGCTTTGGCGAACGCCAAGACATTGTCTCGCAGCTGGCTTTCGGAAAAGCTCATGCGTCCGATGCCCGCATGCACGACGCCGTTCTTCTCTGCGCGAAACTGCACCTCCCCCCCCTTTGCCGCCTCGACGGCAGCGATCACATTGGCAGCGACCGTTCCCAACTTCGGGTTCGGCATGAGGTTGCGCGGACCCAAGATTTTGCCCAAGCGTCCGACAAGTCCCATCATATCGGGGGTGGCGATACATCGGTCGAAGGGCAGCTCGCCTTTTTGGATGCGTTCCGCCAAGTCCTCGGCGCCGACGATGTCGGCACCCGCCTTGCGCGCTTGCTCGGCTTTCTCGTCGCGTGCAAAAACGGCGACCCGCAGCTTCTTGCCCGTTCCGTGCGGTAGCGAGATGGTGCCGCGCACCTGCTGGTCGGCGTGACGAGGGTCGATCCCCAGGTTCATCGCCACCTCCAGGGTTTCGTCGAACTTGGCACGCGGCGTGGCGCACAGCGCAGCCACGGCTTCGGCGAGGGGTAGCGCGAAGCCGCCATCGCCCTTGCCTTTCTCGCCCTTGCCTTGCTCGCCTTTGCCTTGCTCGCCTTCCTTTTGGAAGCGCGCGAGCGCGGCGTGCGCAAGGCGCAAGCGTTTTGCGCCTTTCTTGCCTCTTCTGCTCGCTGCATCAGGCGTGGCTACTATTGTTGTGTCTCGTTTGCTTCTGTCTCGTTTGCTCGCTCGCTTCTTTTCTGCGGCGGACGGAACTTCCGACGAGGCAGGCGCGGACGCAATCTCAGACGCAACATCAGACGCAACCTCGGGGGCAATCTCTGTTGCAATCTCTGTTGCAACATCAGAGGCATTATCAGAGGATTGTTTCGCTTGCGCCATCAGTCTGCGACCTCGAATCCCATGGATCGCGCGCTACCGGCGATGATCTTCTCTGCCTGCTCCAAGTCGTAGGCGTTGAGGTCTTCCATCTTTTGCGCGGCGATGGCGCGCACCTTGGCGCGCGACAGGGTCGCTTTGATTTCGCGCCCCGGCTCTTTGGAACCCTTGTCCTGCTTCGCCGCTTGGCGCAGAAGGTAGCTTGCGGGGGGGGTCTTCGTCGTGAAGGTGAAGGTGCGATCCGCGTAAGCTGCGATGACCACGGGAATCGGAACGCCTTGCGGCTGGTCTTTCGTCGCGTCGTTGAAGGCTTTGCAGAACTCTGCCATGTTCAACCCGTGCTGTCCGAGCGCAGGTCCCAAAGATTGTCCTGGCGCGGCTTGACCGGCAGGCACTTGTAGCTTGACATAGGCTTTGACCGGCTTGCCACTTTTCTTGACGCCCGGCTTGCTGCTTTTCTTGTCTGCTGGCGCGGCGCTCATTGCAGCTTCTCCACTTGTGAGAAGTCGACATCGACGGGGGTCGAGCGTCCGAAGATCGAGACCAGCACTTTCAAGCGTGATTTCTCCGTATCGACCTCTTCGACATGACCGTTGAACGAGGCGAAAGGTCCGTCTGAGACACGCACTTGCTCGCCGATTTCGAACATCGTCTTCAGACGCTCGAAGTTCGAGCCCTCGCGCATTTGCGCCATGAGCCGTTCGACCTCCTTCTCGCTGATCGGGGTCGGCAGATCCTTGTTCTCACGATCCTTGTTGCCCAAGAAGGAGGACACCTTGGGCTGGTTTTTCACCAGATGCTGCGTTTCGTTGTTGAGGTCCATCTTCACCAGCACATAGCCCGGGAAGAACTTGCGCTTGCTCTTGTAACGCTGTCCGCGACGGATTTCGACAACCTCTTCGCTCGGCACCAGGATTTCGGGAATGAGCTCGTCCAGCCCCTGCAACTGAGCGCGCTCGCGGATCGAAGCCGCCACCTTCTGCTCGAAACTAGAGTGAACATGCACGACATACCAACGCAACTTGCCCATGGCTCACCCCAGCACCTTGGCGACACCCCATGCGATCACTTGGTCTGCCAGCAGGAAAAAGATCGCCATGATGGTCACCATCACGAACACCATGACGACCGCCGAGGTCGTCTCTTGGCGCGAGGGCCAGATGACCTTGGAGACCTCCTGTTTGACTTGTCTGAGGAAGCGCGCGGGATTGACAGGCATCGTAAGAAAGCAGAGGAAAAAACAACAAGGGTACAAGAAAGTAGCAGAACCACCCGGCAAGCGCACAAAGAAAGACGCATCGATTCGAAGCCCATCGAATTCCCTTCGACGAAGCCTCCTCTCGCGCGCATCTTCCCAACGCTTCCCCCCAGAGATTGTCTGCTCTATGCCTTGTGTGTTAGGATAAACACAAGGTGCTGTCAACAAAAAAATCGACGAAAAACACTTTTCTCCAAAAAAAATCTCCCTGCTTCGCCTCCCCTGCTTCACCCCCCTGCTTCGCAATGTCTTCTGACCCTCTGTTTTCACCCTTCTCGCTGGCAGGCGTGCGCTTGGCGAACCGCCTGATGGTCTCGGCGCACGAGCCGAACTATGCCGAAGACGGGTTGCCTACAGAACGTTATGTGCGCTACCACGAGGAACGTGCCAAAGGAGGCGTCGCGCTCACGATGACGGCAGGCTCCGCCGTGGTGTCGCGCGACAGTCCCGCCGCTTTCGGCAACCTGCACCTCTACAGGGACGAGATCGTAGCCCCCCTGCGCCAGCTCAAGGAACGTTGCCAGCAGCACGGGACTGCCGTCATGATTCAGATCACCCACTTGGGTCGACGCACGCGATGGGATCAGGGCGACTGGTTGCCCCTTGTCTCCGCCTCAGGCGTGCGCGAGCGCGCACACCGCGCAACCCCCAAAGCCTTGGAGGCTTGGGATGCCGAGCGAATCGTCGGCGACTACTGCGCGGCGGGCGAGCGTGTCAAGGCGGCGGGCTTCGACGGGATCGAGCTGATCGCATACGGACATTTGATCGACTCCTTCTGGTCACCCGATGTCAACAACCGCAACGACGAACACAGCAACAGCTTCGACAACCGCCTGCGATTCACAAAACAACTGCTCGCTGCCATGAGAAAACAACTAGGCGAAACCTTTCCGCTCGGCATACGCATGTCGCTCGACGAGCAGACGCAACACGGCTTCAACACCGAGACAGGAATTGCTATCGCCAAAGCGCTGTGCGCGCCTGAAAGCCATCCGCGCTGCGACTTCCTCAATGTCATCCGAGGTAGAATCGACACCGACGCCGCCCTCTCGCATGTCATTCCTTCTGCAGGCATGCGCGCAAGCCCGCACATCGACTTTGCAGGCCTGGTCAAACAAGCACTCCCCCAAGTGCCTGTGCTGCACGCAGGGCGAATCGCCACCCTCGCCGACGCGCGCTACGCCATCCGCGAAGGGAAAGTCGATGTCGTCGGCATGACGCGCGCTCATCTGGCAGAACCCCACATCGCGCGCCTTGCCAAACTCGGCGCACAAGACGACATCCGTCCCTGCGTAGGCGCGAGCTACTGCATCGACCGCCTCTACTTGGGACAGGACGCCCTCTGCATCCACAACGCCGCCAGCGGACGCGAGCAACGCATGCCGCACGACGAGGACTTGCGAAAACGCAAAAGCCCGACGCAACGAAAAGTCGTCGTCGTCGGCGCAGGTCCCGCAGGCTTGGAAGCCGCGCGCGTCTGTCTGGAGAAAGGGTTGCCGACAACAATCTTCGAAGCCGCCGACAGCGCGGGAGGACAAGTACGCCTGCTCGCTCAAGGACGGCGTTCCGAGCTCAAAGCCATCGTCGAGTGGCGACTGGCGCGAATCGAAAATCTTCACGGCAGCATTCACTACAATCGCTTCCTCGAACCTGAGGAGATTTGCAGCATGGAAGCAGACATCGTCCTGGTTGCCACAGGAGGCTCCCCGCAAAAGCCACCGCTCGACTACGGAGAAGAGCTCGCGCAAACAGGATGGGAAATCTTCGCGGGAGCGAAGGCGAGCGAGCGACACATCACCGTCTACGACGACAACGGCGCACAAGCAGGCGTACAGCTCGCGGAGATGCTGGCGAGCGAACATTGTCAGGTGCATTATGTAACCCCTGAACGCACGCTTGCCCCCGACATAGGAGGGCTGACCCACGCGGAAACGGCAAGGGTGTTTGCTGAAAAGGAGATCGCAACGACGATCAACGCGCGACTGATCGGGGTGGCGTGCCATGAGAAATCTTCAGAAAAATCTTCGGAAAAAAATTCGGAAAAAAATTCGGAAAATCGTTTGCGCCTCGAGCTTGGCTCGGACTACGCGCCTGGCAAAAAGCAATTCTTGGAGACCGATCGTCTGTTCGTCGAGCATGCGACGCAGGCGAACGACGCGCTGTACCACGCCCTCTGCCCCCTGTCTTGCAACGGAGGGGCTGTCGATCAAAAAGCTCTGCTGGCGGGAGAGCCACAGTCCTTGAGGCGCAACGAAGAGGGAACTTTCCAGCTTTTTCGAATCGGGGATGCCGTCGCAGCGCGCAACATCCACGCTGCTATCTACGACGCGCTGCGACTCTGCAAGGATTTTTAAAAAAGACTTTTAAATAAGGACTTTTAAAAAAGACTTTATTAAAAAAGGATTTTTGAAAAAGGACTTTTGAAATTAAAACAAAATTTTTTAAAAAAGATTTTTAAAAAAATCTCCCGCAAGCATGACACAAAAACCCGCCCGCCCCGCGCTCGCCAAACAGCATCTCCTCTTCTTCGCCAAGAAAGCCGACATCTTCCTCACCGAACACCGACACATCCTGCTCGCCCTCAAACGACAAGGCTGCCACCTCTCCCTCATCGCACAACCTCCCCCCTCCCCCCTAAGCCAAAGCATCGTTGATCTCTACCCCGTAAGATTTTCCGACCACGGCAAAAATCTTCTCCGCGAAGCCCTCGTCTGCGCAAACATCACGCGTCTGCTCTTCCGCCTGCGCCCGCACATCGTCGTCGCCTACACGCTCAAACCCATCCTCTACAGCGCGCTTGCAACAACGCTGCTGTCGCTCTTTCTGTCCCCTCCCCGCCTCGTCGCCGTCTTCACCGGACTGGGCAGAGCCTTCCTGCAACGCACCCCCTTCCACAACGCGCTCACCCTGCTAGTGCGACCGCTGCTACGCAACGCCGCGCAGCTGTGGGTTCTGAACGAGCATAACAAAACCTTTTTGCAAACTTTCTTGCGCCTGAAGAGCTCCGCACGCACGAGCGAGATTCTTCTCAGCAAGGACATGGGCATCGACCTCGCACGCTTCCGTCCTCTGCCGCAAACAAAACGCTCTCCCCTACAGCCGTTGCGTTTTCTCTTCTTAGGAAGGCTTCTTAAAGCGAAAGGCGTATCAGAGTATCTGCAAGCAGCCCGCCTGCTGCAGCACGACGCATCTCCGTCGTCGGCTTGGGAGTTTTGGCTTGCCGGCAGCGAGGAGCAAAACGATCCCGATCGCATGCCGCAAGGAGAGGTGGAAAAAGCAGCCGCGCGAGGAGTCGTGACATGGTGCGGCGAGCGCAAGGACACGGAGAACTTGCTTTCCTCCGTAGACTGCCTTGTCTTGCCTTCTTACCATGAGGGGTTGCCGCGAGTGATCTTGGAGGCGGCGGCGATGCGCGTCCCTGCAATCGTCGCACGCTACCCAGGTTGGGAGCGCGCGGTGATCGAGAACAAGACAGCGCTCGTGTGCGCTTGTCGCGACGCGCGTGCACTCGCAGAGACCCTACGAACCTTCGCCGCGCTGCCGCCTCGACAAAGACGCGCCATGGGCGAGGCGGCGCATGCTTTTGTCGTACAAACCTTCTCGCAAGAGGAAGCCCGTCGCTTTCACCTCTCCTCCCTTGCGCGCCTTGCAGAAGAAGGTTTGTAAGCAGCGGGCAAGCGGGAAGCGGACGCACAAGAGGAAGGAAAGGAGAGGATTCGCGTTTCTTTTTTCGCCTCGTCTTTTTTCGCCTCGTCTTTTTTTGCCTCGTCTTTTTTCGCCTCGTTGTCGGCAAGGCGATCGGGCGCGGAGCGGTGTTCGATCTTGCGGGCGAGGGCTTCGAGGGCGGAGACGAAAGCAAACCACTCTTCTGCGCCGAGTCGTCCTTCGCGCAAGGCTTGGTCGGTTTCGTAGGTCAGTTGCAGGAGCGTGCGGGCGTGGGAGGGTTGCGCGAAAGACATCGGGGACATGAGATTTTCCTGGCTTTTTTCTTGTTGTTTGGGATCTGGGGGAGATTTTGCGGGCTGTTTCGGATATTTTCTGTGGATATCTTGAAAAAATCAAGCGGAAAGACTCGACAAGCGTCTTTTTTCGGAATATATTATGAGAATGCCGAAACCCAAGGCCGGAGCTTTTTCGCGTACGCTCGTCGATTTGATCGAGACGAGGCTGCGTGCGTTGCGTATTTCTGTCCATGCTGCCGAGAAGCGTTACGGCTTTCCTCCTGAGAGCTTGCGCTCTGTTTTGCGGGGCTCGTCGCCTTCGGTGGATCGGTTCAAGAAGATCTGCGATGCCTTAGAGATCGACTTCACGCTGGGCGTAAAGCTTGGCGTGAGGGTTCGAGAAGAGAAACATTTCGGCGGAGCGTCAGCGAGGAGGGAGAACGAGAGGAGTGGCAGGGGGTTGAAAATGGAAAAGATGGAAAATGGCGAGGTTCGTCTGGAGGGGGGGCAGATTGACGAGGGGGGTGTTATTTCGTCGTTGCATTGCGTTGGGGAGTCGCGGGATTGTCCTATCGTAGGGATTGTTCGTGCGGGTTCGGAGATAGAGTGTTGGAACGATCAGTTTCCTTGTGGGGAGAGTGTTTCTGTTCCTGGGGAGTTGTTTGGCGATGGGGTTGTGCGGCGTTGGGGGGGTGTTGTTGTTCGTGGGGAGAGCATGAGTCCGATTTTTGACGATGGGGATATTTTGTTTTTCGACATGCGTTATGGCGGCGAGGTTTCGGGATTGATCGGTCGTGCTTGTGTTGTTGAGACGGCTGCGGGCGGAGCGATGGTGAAGCGATTGGAGCGCGGTCGGAGGGGTGGTATGTATAATTTGGAGTCGTATAATCGTCATCATGCTGTTGTTGCGGATGTTATTTTGCGCACGGCTCGCCCTGTCATGTGGGTCAAAAAGGGGTGAATTCACAATTTTTAAAAACATGTGGATAATCCGCCCCATGCCCTGCTCCAGCTCTTGCGGCGGCTGGCAGTTCCGTGTCACTATGACGCAATTCTTGCACTAGG
>JABACB010000045.1 GCA_014237925.1 Alphaproteobacteria bacterium | reverse complement strand
CAGCCAAAGCACAAGCCTGCCCAAAATACATCCCCTCCATCTCTCCTTCCGAGAGCTTTCCCAACGGAACAAGCATCTCCCCCGTAGGACCCATCGAACCCGCAACAGCAACATCCCGCCCACCACCATTCTCCATCGCACTCCGAACGCACGAAACCGCCGCCACATTCAACTCCTCCAACTCCCCCTCCGCCCCGTGCATCGCCAGCCGAGCGCGATTCCCCCCGAACGAATTCGTCAACACAATGTCGCTACCCGCCTCAATGTAAGACCGATGAATCGCAACAACATCCGCAACCCTGTCCCTGTTCCATCGCTCAGGCAACGCACCCTCCGCCAAGCCCGCCGCCATCAGCCGCGTCCCCATCGCCCCGTCGGCAAGAAGATACCCCCGCTCTTCCCAACGCCTGCGCAACTTCGAAGGCAAACCCGAAACCATCTCTGCATTCTAATACACGGCAATCTTCCAGTCAAAGAAGAACCCCTTGACCCCATTGACAGAAAAAGCACCGCATGGCAACAATCGAACGATGGACTTCCTCGGCATCGTCGGCATCTTCGCGCTCGGACTGCTCGTAGGAGTAGCATTGGGATGGCTGCTCGTGCGCGTCGTCGGAGGTGCGATCAACGACAACGCCGCTACACGACTCATAGAACGCACCGAACAACGGCTCGCCGAAACTAACCGAGAGCGCATCGATGCCATGCTCCAGCCCTTCCACGAGCAAATAAAAAACCTCGCGCAAAATGTGAGAGAGTCGTCGAGCTCGCAATCAGTCCTCAAGGGACAGCTGCAACAGATGAACGAGGGCTATCGGCAAGTTTCGCAGCAAGCCGAAAATCTAACAAAAGCTCTCAAAGGCGAGCCGCAAACAAGGGGAAAATGGGGCGAGATGCAACTCAGCAAGGCGTTGGAAAGTTCAGGGTTGCGCGAAGGAGAAGAATACCAGCTGCAAGCCAGCTACACGGACAGAGAAAGCGGAGAACGCTCCCGTCCCGATGCCGTCGTCTCCTTGCCGGGCGAGCGCGCTGTTTTTATCGATGCCAAAACTCCTTTGGTCGATTACGAACGATACGCAAGCAGCGAGCAGGCAGAAGAAAAACAGGAGGCATTACGAGGTTTCTTGCAAAGCATGAAGCTGCGCGTCAAAGAGCTGGGCGAGAAAGACTACGCAAGGTTGGGCGAAACGAAGAACCTAGATTTTGTCTTGATGTTTGTTCCTATCGAATCGGCATTGTTGTTAGCACTTGAGAACGACAAATCGTTGCTTACCTATGCCTTGGAAAGAAAAATTATGATCGTCTCTCCTACGACCTTGCTGTTGGCGTTGCAAACTATCTACCAAACTTGGCGTACCGAGCGACAGAACAAGCACGCCGAGGATATCGCAAAGGAGGGAGGCGCGTTGTACGACAAGGTCGCGTCCTTTGTAGAGGATATGGAAAAACACGGGCAGCAGTTAGGCGGCGCGCAAAACACTTACGACGCAGCGATGAAAAAACTATCCAGCGGCAGAGGAAACATTTTGGATAGAACGAACAAGCTTAAAGAGCTGGGTGTCAAAAGCACAAAAGCTTTAAGGCATCAAAGCGCTGCTGAAGAGTGATCATATTGAATCGCGCCATTGGTATCTTTTTCCTTGTTTCTCGCTAATACTAACTAACAAATCTTCCATGGTACGATCGCTCTTTATTCTATTACAGCTGTTACAAAGCAGCTGAGCGTTCTTTTGTCGCTTCCGCGTACTCATCTCGCACATCGTCTACGAGGATCCAAATAAATTAAATCAACAGATCGATCGTTCATGCCTCGCATGACGGGCAGATTGTCACCCGTAAACAAAGTCCTGTTCTGAAGCATATCTTCCTATCCAATCCTCTACTTCGGAGGAATCAAGACGATCTTGCCCACAAAATCCTTTTTCAAAAACGCACGCTGCGCCTCACGAACCTCCTCCAACGGAAACTCTTTCGCAACAACAGGACGCACCTGCCCCCTTTCCACATAACCCATCAACCTCGGAAAAATATCGCCACCCTGATAGGTGCAACCCAAGAAAGTCAAATCCTTCAAATATAACTGACGCAAGTCCAACGCAACGATAGGACCCGCGATCGCTCCCGATACCGCATAACGACCGCCACGACGCAAAACCCACAAGATATCCGACCAACAACCCCCTGTCGTCACATCCCCCCCCACAAGATCGATGACAACATCAACCGACTCCTCCTCCATACTCTCGCGCAAACAGCCGTGCCGCGAGACAACCCTCGCCGCTCCGCTTTCTCGAACGGCCTCCTCCTTCCCCTTCCCGACAAGAGCCGTCACCTCCGCGCCGCGCAAAGAAGCGAGCTGCACCGCTGCCAACCCGACTCCTCCTGAAGCACCGGTGATGAAAACCTTCTCGCCACGAACCACGCCCGAACGCTGCACCAATCCTTCTGCGGTCGAATAGGCGCAAGGGATCGCCGCAAGCTCTGCATCCGAAAGCGTCGACGAGATCGGATAGGCTTCGTCAAATTTCACACGCACATACTGCGCATAACAGCCGTCCATCTCAGAGCCAAGGCAACGACACTTCCACCCCCCTGCGTCTTGCATCGCGCACAGAACGACACGCTTGCCGAGACAATCCTCCGAAACGCCCTCTCCGAGCGCGACGACAACACCGCACCCGTCCGCCCCTTGAATGAACGGAAAAGACAACACAGCACCAGACCACGAACGATTCTCGCCGCTATTGCCAAAAACTTGATCGCCATCGGCTCGACCGCCATCGGCTTGACCGCCATCGGCTTGAACGCCGTCTTGGGCTTTGGACTCGACATCGCCAGTCCCCTGAGCGTCTCTGTTATTAGACGCGAATCCTTGTTCGGCGCCTTGCGAGGTTGCGGTGGTCACCGAAGAGTCGTACCAGCCGCTGCGCGTGTTGATGTCGGTGTTGTTGATGGCAGCCGCCGACAGCTTGACGAGCACTTCGCCGACGCGGGGTTGAGGAACGGGAAGGTCTGTTCGATACTCGAGCTTGTCGAGTCCGCCGTGTCCTGTAAGCAACACGCCGGCCATCGTTTTCGGAATTGCGGAAGACAATGACAAGGCAGAGGACGGAAAATAAACGAAGGGGTTGCGGGGGTAGGATTTGAACCTACGACCTTCAGGTTATGAGCCTGACGAGCTACCAAACTGCTCCACCCCGCGAAGCGAACTCTAGCGCGCTCGATGAGAGCTGTCAAGCGCAAGCGAGAGAGAGGCAGAGGTTTTTCTTGACGCAACTCCGTCGTTCCTGCTAGACGGAAGACAGCATGTTGCCGCTAGCGTGGAAAGGAAGAAGGATGTCGGAAGTTTCACCCAAGATTTCGCTGGACCAATTCTACACGCAACCCGAGGTTGCACACGCATGCTGGAAGGCGTTGTGCGCTCTGTTGCACAAGGGGCTTTTGAGCAAGGCGTTGGGGAAGAAACCGTTCTTTGTCGAGCCGAGCGCGGGCGACGGCGTGTTTTACGATTTGCTGCCTGAAGGACGCAAGCTGGGCTTGGATATTGCGCCGATGCATCCGAGAATCGAAGAGCGGGATTTTCTTGAGGGAGGGTATCGATTACCTTCGGCAAAGGAGAGTACCGTTGTTGTCGGCAACCCTCCGTTTGGCAAGCGAGGCAAGCTGGCGGTACGATTTTTCCAACGGGCTTTCGAGGTGGCGGACACGGTGGCTTTTATTGTTCCCGTCATTTTTCGCAAATACTTTATCCACAAGCAGATGCCTGAGGAGGTCAAGTGGATCTACAGCAAGATGTTGTCGCCCGATTCTTTTCGCACAGAGGAAAAATCTGTCTATTCTGTACGCACGGAGTTTCAGGTATGGACGAGGTTGCC
This sequence comes from Alphaproteobacteria bacterium, assembly GCA_014237925.1. GTDB lineage: Bacteria > Pseudomonadota > Alphaproteobacteria > JABAAW01 > JABAAW01 > JABAAW01. The sequence continues at coordinate 4,407 of JABACB010000045.1, read as the reverse complement.
TACGAGGAGGAAGAATTGGCGTCTGTTGAAAGCTCCTGCCATCGCTCATCGTGATTTTGTGATGCATCAGTATAACAACACGAGGGATGCTTTAAAAGTTTTTGATAAGGAATTTGATTTTGCGGTACCGTGTCAGGGGTATCAGGATTACGCTCGCAGGGAGCGGCGAGCGAAAGATTGTGAAAAGCACAAGCAATGGATATTGTTTAAAGCAAGGGGGGAGAGATTTTTAAAAAATCTTTTAGAAATCGACTACAGTGCTTTGGCGATAAAACACACGACCAGCATTCCTGGTTTTCGCAAGGGCGATGTTGTACAAGAGTACAGCGAAGCGTACGGTGGAATGTATGGTTAATTCTTTATCAAAATTATTTTCTCATATGAAAAAATATCCTGACTACTACCTCGGATCGTCCAAGGGCTCAGATTTTGAGGAAAGAATTTCAGAAGGACTGAATATGCACGGTTGTTCTCGTGTAGTGCGTGACGATATCTCTGAAAATTTTTCGATGATTAAAGAAAAATGTAAAGAAGTTAATAGCACTGATATTATTAAAAATATCGATTCTCATAAAAACCATTTTGTGACACAACCTTGTGGTTCTCAAGATTATCCAGATTTCTGGATTTTTTGCGAAGAATTTATTTTTTCTGTTGAGGTTAAATTCAGTCAAGGCAAAATTGCTAAACCTGTTTGGAACAGTGGACTTCCAAGACCCAATGGAATCTATATCTTTGGAAGTTATAAAATGAAGGCAATAACTTTTTTCAAAGGTGTTGATATCATTGAAAAAGAGGAAGTTACAAAATTGCGTGATTTTTTTGATTCTCTAAAATTACAGCAAGAAAATTTTAACCATAGCAAGTTAAAAAGTCAAAAATATGGATTTGCGGCTTATAGCAGGGCAGCCTACGAACAAAATAAAAGATTTAACAGGAACGCTGTTACGAATTACTTTTCAAATCTTGAAAGAGAAAAATTAGAACAGAATGTTATGAATTATGTTTCATAATTAAAAATAAAAACATTATGTATTTAATTAATTAAAAATACAGAACGCGTAATCTCTGTTTTCACCCCTCCCACCCTTTGCAAGTCTTGCGCATGTCTGTTGCGTGAGCGCGTGCTATTAAAAAAGCACAAGCGCGAGCGCAACAGACTCGCAACCTAAAAATCTACCTTGGGGACGCAGGGCTGTTACGCACGGCAAGCCGTGCGCTTGGAATAAGAGGCTGCGCGTCTCGCCACGCTCACGCGCAGAGTGCGCGCTACGCGCGCATAGCACTGCGTGCTTTTTTGCGGGGGGAATTTATCCCCCCGCACCCCCCCGCGCGCTACGCGCGCGTCGTTTATTCGTCAAAACACAAGTCCCATTTTTTTTGTCTAAACCGCTACCTGTTAAAATTTTAAAGCAAAAATAAAAATTCTATCGCAAACAACGCTACTCCCCGCAATCACGCTTTCGCGCACGCCACCGCCGTGGCTCTGTAAAACAACCCCGCCACATTCCAACTCTCCCCACACGAGCCTTCGCCTCGCTCTCCCCGTACTCCCCCCCCGAATATCGAGCATCCTCAACAGCCAATCCTCCCACAACTAACGCCCCCCCAACATCCTCTGCTCCCACAAAACAACGACCCACAACACGATCATAACTCCTCCCCCGCACGACACAACGAACCTCACCAGCCCCAACCACCGAACGCAGCCTCGCCCGCGCCTCCTCCCCGCAACGCCAAACCTCCCCCTCCGCTGCAACGCAGCTCTGCTGCAATTCCGGCGAGTCCACTCCCCACAACCTCACTTTAAGACGAGCGAGCCAAAAAGTGTCGCCGTCGACGATGCGCACAACCCTCCCTGCGACCTTCTCTAATACACCCTCTTGCTTACTCTTTTGCGCGCCCTTTTCCGCCTTGATCGCGCGAGCCTCCGAACGCCTCCCTGACAAGCACGAAGCTCCTCCTCGATTTCGATGTCGATGGTAAGACCCCGTCTTGCGATTGAGATGCCCTCCGCAGCGGTCCAAACCGCCGCCGTGCGCGAGTGCCTCGTGCGAAAGAGCCGACTCCGCCCCCGCCCAACCAAGGCAGAGCCAAAGTCCGAACAACACACCTCCGACAAGACGAAAACAGGACATCGTTTTTGATAGGTATTTTTACAAGAAAAAACAACCTTAAAGTGTTTTTCATCATAAAAAAACACCTCTTTAAATCGCTCGTAGAACGGCGACGCACAAGCAAAGGATGAAGAAAAGAAGACGACATCGTCAGGGGAAACATGCGCGCAGCAGAAGAGAGGGAGAGGCAGGAAGAAGGCGAGAACGAAGAAGGCAGAACGGCAGGGGCAGGAGGGAAGGAGCGGGATGAAAGGAGCAGGATGAAGGAGTTTCTCGCTTCTTGCCAAGACAGGAGGAACAACTTAGGTTGACAAGCAAGCTTGCTTACATCCCCCTCTTTCGTCCCCCCTCCTCTATCCCCACTCCTCGCCACTCCTCTATCCCCCCTCCTCGTTACACCCCCTCGCCACTCCTCTATCTCCCCTCGTTACACTTCTGCGGGAAAGATTGGGCGAGGGCGAAAGCTTACAAGTTCGTCTTTGTCTTCTGCTTCCGTTTTCTACTTTCCGTTTTCTGCTTCCGTTTTCTTCTTTTCGTTTTCTGCTTTCCGCGTTTTGCTCTTTGCTTTCGAGTGCGACCATGCCTTTTTTCGACTCTGCTGCGCTGGCTGCGTTGCGCCGTCTGCGGGGGAGGGTGGCAAAGGGAGCGCTTAATTTTTTGTTGCCGCCGCTCTGTCCGCGCTGCTCGGTGCCCGTTGCCGACGCGCCGGCGTTCTGCCATGCGTGCTTTTCCAAGCTGCGTTTTACGAAGAAGCCTTTTTGTCGTGCTTGCTCCTTTCCGTTCGAGGGCTATGTGAAGCACGAGAGCCTGTGCTTTGCCTGTCAAGCGCGTCCGCCTGCTTTCGATCGCGCTTTCGCTCCGCTGCTGTACGACGAGGCTTCGAGCGGTCCCATTCTCGCCTTGAAGCATGCGGATCAGACGCAGCATGTTCCGTTGTTTGCGAGGTTGATGATGTCGCGTGCGCCGAGGGTTTACCGCAAGCACGACCTTGTCGTTCCTGTTCCGATTCACCCGAAGAGGTTGCGGCGGCGATTGTACAATCAGGCTGCGGAGTTGGCTCGGTTTGTCGGACGGGGTTGGGGGATGTCGATTGCCCTCGATGTGCTGGAGCGGAGTCGTTACACGCCGCCGTTGGGAGATTTGCCTCCGCGCAAGAGATTGCTTGTGTTGCGGCGTGTTTTTTCCTGCGGGCGGGAGGAGAGGGTTCGGGGGAAGGCGGTATTGTTAGTTGACGATGTGATGACGAGCGGATTGACGGCGGAGTTTTGCGCGCGGTGTTTGAAGCGTGCGGGAGCGAGGGAGGTGAGCGTGTTGGCGGTGGCTCGTGTTCCTTTGGCGAGGCCGAAGCTTTCGCGCGCTATCTAGGGGGAGGAGATGTTTCCGATTGTGATTCTTGTGCGTCCTCAGATGGGGGAGAACATTGGGATGAGTGCGCGCGCGATGGGGAACTGCGGCTTCGGAGAGTTGCGGATTGTTTCACCTAGGGATGGGTGGCCGAGTTCGAGCGCGCTTTGTGCGGCGCGGGGAGCTGTTGGGATTGTGGAGGGAGCGCGAATTTTCGGGAGTGTGGGGGATGCGGTTTCGGATTGTGGGCGGGTGATGGCGACGAGTGCGAGGGTGAGGGATCGGAATATGCGGATTTATTCTCCTGAGGGAGCTGTTTTGTCGATGCGCGCTTCGATGACGGGGGATGGCGGCGGAGGTTCTGGGGGTGTTCGTTGTGGTGTATTGTTTGGACCTGAGAACAACGGGTTGGACAATGAGGATATGTCTTATGCGGACGGGATGATACGGGCGGATTTGGAGGCGGGGTGTTGTTCGATGAATTTGGCGATGGCGGTATTGATATTTTGTTGGGAGTGGCGGAGGGCGATGGCGATGACAGGGGAGGAAGAAAAGAGAGGGGGTGGAGAGAAGGGAGGTAAAGAAAAAAATAAGGAGGAGTTGTTGTTGAGGAGGGATGGGGATCGGGTTGCGGATCGGGTTGCGGATCGGGTTGCGGATCGTGGAGATGTTGTTAGGTTTATGCGGAGGTTGGAGGGAGCGTTAGAGGGGCGGGGATTTTATCGTGGGGAGGGGAGTAGGGAGGAGGTAAGGTTGAATTTGCGAGCTGTTGGGATGCGTGCGGGGGTAAGTGAGCAGGAGTTGCGGACTTTGGAGGGGGTATTGAGTGCGTTGTTGCGCGGGAGGAAGGGTTGAGGTTTTTTTCTATTGCGCTCGTGCTTTTGGTGTGTGTGTCTTGTCTGCCTCTGTTTGCCTGCGCTTTTTAAGGAGCGCGCTATATTATTGA